>JAWVYF010000011.1:0-22970 GCA_033722845.1 Anderseniella sp.
AGGCTGTCGCCCAGTGCCTCGCCGGCATCTCCCAGCACGACGAGGTTGCCTGATTGCGCCATGAACGCCGACATGTGGCCGATATTGCCGTGGACCACGATGTTGATGCCCTTCATCGAGATGCCGCAACGCGAACTGGCATTGCCCTTGATGACCAGCAGCCCGCCACGGCCCGTTGCGCCTGCGTACTGGCTGGCGTCGCCGTTCACGATCACCGTGCCGGACATCATGTTCTCGGCAACGCCGGGGCCAGCCGAGCCTGCGATATGAACCGTGGCGAGCTTGTTCATGCCGGCGCAGTAGTACCCGGTCGAGCCCTTCACGGTCACCTCGACGGGTGCGTCCAGTCCGGCGGCGATGGCATGAGCGCCCTTGGGGTTGATGACTTCCCAGGCGCTCATGTTGGTCTGGCCCTTGAGCGCATGGAGGGAGGAGTTGAGTTCGCGCAAGCCGCGCGCTTCGAGATCGAAGGTCTGCATGGTCAGTGGTTCCAGAAATAAACGGTGGCAGGTTCGGGCTCCCACACGCGGGCAGCCTCGATGCCCGGCAGGTTGACCAGCGCGCGGTACTCCGAGCCGAACGCCACGTACTGGTCGGTCTCGGCCATCACGGCCGGCTTGCATGCGATCGGGTCCCGCACCACGCCGAAGCCGTCCCTGGTGCCGACGACGAAGGTGAAGAAGCCGTCGAGATCGGACAGGCTGGATTCAAGCGCCTCGCCCAGCGTCGCCCCTTCGCGCATTTTCCAGGTTAGGTAGGCCGCGCCCACCTCGGTGTCGTTTTCGGTTTCGGTGAAGATGCCTTCATGTGCCAGCTGGCGGCGCAGGCTGTTGTGGTTGGACAGCGAACCGTTGTGTACCAGGCACTGGTCGGGCCCGGTAGAGAACGGGTGTGCGCCCATGGTGGTGACGGCAGATTCGGTTGCCATCCGGGTGTGGCCGATGCCATGCGTGCCGGTCATTTGGGTGAGCTCGAAGCGGGCTGCGACGTCTTTCGGCAGGCCGACCTCCTTGTAGATTTCGATGGTGTCGCCGGCGCTCATGACGCGCAGCCCCGGGCGCAGCGTCTTCAGCTCAGCCCGCGCCGCTTCGATACGCGCTGCCGGCATTTCCAGCACGGCGTGGGTGTCCTTGCGGGTGATCCTGACAGTGGTGTTGATGGCGGTGCCCAGTTCATCTGCCAGCCCGTCGAAATCGTCATCCGGGTTGGCAGACTGGACCGTCAGCTTCTGGCTGTCGCTGGCCTGGCTGCCGTAGATGGCGATGCCGGCACTGTCCGGGCCGCGGTCGGTCATGGTGATCAGCATGTCGGTCAGCATCTGACCCAGCTTCGGCTCAAGCGACTTGTCCTTGAGGAACAAACCAACAATTCCGCACATTTGGCGCAAAACTCCTGTTGAGGTTGTGCGAGGAAACCTAGAACAGCGTGAAACAAACTTCAACTGAGAAGAATATTTTTTTCACAACAGGGGTGATTGCGAGATGCAGACGTCAGGACGTGGGCTTGTAGGCAATGATCGACAGGTACCGGGCCGGCAGTTTGCGCAGGGTTTCCGGCCCATGCGGCGCGTCGGCATCAAAGAATAGCGTGTCGCCGGGTTCAAGGTGGTAGATCTCCTGGCCGTGCCGGTAGTCGACCTCGCCCTCCAGCATGTAGATCGTCTCGATGCCCTCGTGCTGGAAGGTGGGGAAGACGTCGGAGTCCGAATCCAGTGTGATCAGGTAAGGCTCGACCACAACACCGCTGGCGTTCTGGCCAAGATGACCGAGCAGGTTGTACTGATGGCCGGCACGGGTGCCGCGCCGTTCCATTGCCACGCCCTCGCCGGACTTGGTGTGAACGGCATTGTGGACGTCTTCAAAGCGACGGAAGAACGCCGTCACCGGCACGTTGAGCGCGTGCGACAGGCTTTGCAGGGTGGTGAGTGAAGGCGAGGTGTTGCCGTTCTCGATCTTCGACAGCATGCCAATGGAAAGCCCGGTGCGCTTTGACAGCTCGGCAACGGTCATGCCGGCCTTGGCGCGGAAGGCGCGCACCTCCCGGCCTATGGCGACTTCGAGAATGTTCTCGCGTTCATCGCGGACGCGATGCGGATCCTGTTGTGGAAAGCCGGATGCCATGACGCCTCCTGATCGCGAAGATGCGGATTGGGTTTAACTGACAGTAATAATTCAATTACTGGAGTTCAATGCCACAAATGCCGGTGGGCCGGGGCATCAGGCCTTGAAAGCGGGTCCCAGGGGCCCCAGCCGCACGCCTTGTCTGAGCCGGGTGAAGGGGATTGTGTCCAGCTGGCACGGGTTGGCGCCGGGGCTTTCGGCGAAGATCACCGTCTCGGCAATGGGCTCGTAGTCTGCCAGGAAATGTACCGCCGACTTGACCCCGACAATCTTGCAGTCAGGCGGGTTGAGACCGAGATGGGTAAAGATGGCCTGATCGGCGTTCTGGGTGCGGTTGGAACCAACCACCACTGTGACGTCACAATCGCGATCCAGCACCTTGAGCGCTGCCATGGGACCAAGGTGCGCATGCGCCTTGCCGTACATCGGGCCGGTGAACATGAAGTCGCCGTCGGACAACCGCTCCACCCGGACGCGCGCATCAAACGGACCTGTCCCGAGTTCGGGGAACTTGCCACCGATAGCAACATCGATCTCTGCACCTATGCCAGCCTCATGGGCCTGCCGGGCCGTGTCTGCATCCCAGATCATGCCGATGATCGCACTTTCGGCACCCCCTTCGACCAGCGCGGCCAGCACGCCGGTCGTGTCGCCGGTGGCGCCGGCGCCGGGGTTGTCCTGCGGGTCACAAATGACGACAGGTCTGGTGGCGGACGCGGCAATCTGCTTCGCCCTCGCCACGGCTTCGGCAGCAGGCACGAGCGGGTTGTTCAGCTCGGTCTCGGCTGCCTGCAACGCGCTGAACATTTCGTCGGCAGCAGCATCAACGGCAGACTGGTCGGTGCCGTAGGCAAACACCGAGCAACCACAGTCGGCCACATCAGCGGGCGGGAAGCCAAACACGAAGTCAACCGAGGACACGCCGTCACCGGCAAGGGCCGGCAACTTGCCATAGAGCCTGCCGCCCGGTTCGCGCCGGGTCGACTGGGTCTGAATGGGGATGATGTAGTCGAGCTGCCGCCATGCCCTGGCGAACGGTGCGCCGCGGCTCAATTGCTCGCGCAGCAGTTTGCGGGCCCGCGCACCGGTGTCGGCCATGTCGACATGCGGGTAGGTACGGTAGATGGCAACGCATGAGGCGCGCTCGAAGAAGGCGCGCGACAGATTGCCATGCAGGTCAAGGCTGACCGCGATGGGCAGGTCGCTGCCCACCACTTCCCGGATGCGGCGCAAGAGTTCCGCCTCGCCGTCCTCATGGGATTGCGTGACCATTGCACCGTGCAGATCAAGATAGATGCCATCAATCTCACCCGCTGCCCTGACGCCGTCGACGATCATGCCGGATATCCGGTCAAAGGCATCATCCGTCACGTACCCGCCGGGCTCGGCGAAGGTCCATAGTATTGGCACGAGGTCGAAGTCATCGGCCTCATCGATGAAGCCGCCCATGGGCAGGTTGAGGCCGGACAGTGTGTCAAGCACGTCCTGGCCCTTGCACAGGGCTGGCCATGCGCCGCCGTCGCGAAATGTTTCGAACGGCGTCAGGATGGGCGCAAACGTGTTCGTCTCGTGCTGAAATCCGGCAACGGCAATGCGTGGCTTGCTCATTCCTGGTGCCTCATGCCTCGCGCGCGAACAGGTGTTCCGCCATCACGCCGACGCGGGACTCGATCTCTTCCAGTGCGTCCAGGATCATGTCTTCGCGGAAGCGGGGGCCAACGATCTGGACGCCCACGGGCAGGCCATCATTATAGTTGGCCGCAATGTTGCCCGCCGGCAGGCCGGTATAGTTGAACGCCACGGAGTACATACCCGCTCCCAGAACCTCAATCACGCCGTCCATGCCTTGTGCGTCGCGGTCCCAGTCATAGGTCGGTGTCGGCAGAAACGGCGTCAGCACCAGCGGATACTGTTCGAAAAATACATTGAACTGGCGGTGATAGTGGTTGCGCTTGGCCATCAGCAGCAAAAGATCGGATCCCTCCGGTGGCTGGTAGTAGGCATCATAGTTGGCGAAGATGGACTTCAGCTCGTCAGTGCCGTGCTTCTCGATTTCGCCACGCAGAAGCGCATTGACTTCGCCGAACAGTGCCTTGCCGCCATCGCGGCCAGCCTCGCGCAGCTCTGGCATGTCAGCCTCGACCACCTCGTAACCCGCATCCACCAGGCAGTCACGAGCGGTATCAAGGGCCTTCTCAACGGCCGGGTGAAGGTCAAACTCGTAGGTATTCTTGGTGAAGGCCACCTTGATCTTGCCGTCTGGCCGGGGGCTGTCCCAGCCCATAGGCACCATCCACGGATCGCGCGGGTCATACTGGATAAGCGCCTGCATGCCGGCGCGCACATCGCGTACCTCGCGGCAGATCACGCCCTGCACCGACATGATCTGGGCGAGCAGGCCGCGTTCAGCCTTTTGCGACGGATTCCAGGCGGGCACCCGGCCGAGCCCCGGCTTGACAGTTGCAGCACCCGTGGCAGCCGCCGGGTAGCGCAGCGAGCCGCCGATGTCGTTGCCGTGTGCAATCGCGCCCATGCCGGCCATCACGGCTGTTGAGGCACCGCCCGACGAGCCACCAGACGACGAGTGATCGTTCCACGGGCTGTAGGTACGGCCATGCAGGGCATTGGTGGTGGTGGCGCGGAAGGAGAATTCCGGCGTGTTGGTGCGCCCGATGACGATGGCACCAGCTGCCTTGAGGTTCTTTACCAGCGGTGCATCATCCGGCGCAATGATGCCGGCATAGGCTTCGACGCCGTTTGGCGTGGCACATCCCTTTTGGTCAACGTTCTCCTTGATGGTCACCGGTACGCCATGCAGCGGGCCGATGGGGCCAGAAGCGGCAAGCGTCTCGTCATGGTCGCGAGCCTGTTCGATGGCGGCATCACCCAGATCATCAACGACGGCATTCAGCTTCGGGTTGACCGCCCGCATTCGCTCCACGGCAGCTGTTACGGCTTCCTCGCACGATAGTTCGCCACCGATAATGTTGGCGGAAAGATCGACGGCGCTCATTTGCCAAAGCGGTTTGCCAGTCATCCTGAGGGCTCCTTGTAAGGGCATAAGTGATGCACAAGTGAACAACAGGTGCGAGCAACTGCACAAGCACGCTGCAGCATACGCCCCATGCAAAATTATTCCGCAGGATGGCGTTGACTCCATTCGCGCTCAAACGATTAGATGATTGTCACGGTCGCTGCCGGGTGTTGATGGCGGCAGGCCTGTCAGTCAATCAGGAGGTGCAAGATATGCTTCGTTGGACAAGACGACACGTTATGGCGGCGGCGGCCGCGCTGGCGGTGACGATGACCGGATCTGTTCTGCCGGCAAAGGCGGAAACCGTGCTCCGGGTCATTCCTCACGCGGATTTGAAAAACCTCGATCCGATCTGGACGACGGCTTATATCTCACGCAACCACGGCTACCTCATCTACGACACGCTGTTTGCCATGAACGAGGCATTCGAGCCGCAGCCCCAGATGGTAGACACGTATGAGGTGTCCGACGACAAGCTTACCTGGACCTTCAAGCTGCGCGATGGGCTGAAGTTCCACGATGGCGCAGACGTCACCTCCGAAGACGTGATTGCCTCGCTGAAGCGCTGGGGTGCGCGTGACGGCATGGGCCAGCAGCTGATGGGCGCAATGGCCGAGATGGTGGCGGTGGATGCCTCGACCTTCCAGTTCAAGCTCAAGGAGCCTTATGGACTGGTGCTTGAGTCAATTGGCAAGATCTCGTCCAACGTGCCGTTCATCATGCCCAAGCGTGTGGCCGAAACAGATCCGTTTGAGCAGATCACCGATTATACCGGTTCCGGTCCCTTCATGTTCGTGAAGGAAGAATGGGTGCCCGGCTCCAAGGTCGTGTACAAGAAGTTTGCCGACTACAAGCCGCGCTCCGAAGCGCCCAGCGCTGCCTCCGGCGGCAAGATCGCCAAGGTGGACCGCGTCGAGTGGACCTACTTCCCCGATCAGACCACGGCCATGAACGCGCTGATCAACGGCGAAGTGGACTATTTCGAGTCACCGGCCAACGACCTTATGCCGATCCTCGAAGCCAATGACGGGATCACGGTGGAGATCAACGACCCGCTCGGCAATATCGGCTTCGCCCGCTTCAACCACCTGCTGCCGCCGTTCGACAAGGTAGAGGTGCGCCGGGCTGCCATCATGGCAATGAAGCAGGAAGACTACATGACCGGCGCTGTGGGCGACCAGAAGTTCTGGAAGACCTGCTACTCGGTCTATCCTTGCGGCACGCCACTGGCCAACGAAGTCGGCTCTGACGTGATCAAGACCGGCGACATCGAAAAGGCCAAGGCCGCACTCGAGGCTGCTGGCTATGACGGAACGCCTGTTGTCATCATGCAGCCGACCGACATTCCGCTGTTGTCGGCGTTCTCGCTGATTACGGCTGAAAAGCTTCGCAACACCGGCTTCAAGGTGGAAGTGCAGGCCATGGACTGGTCAACGCTGACCTCGCGCCGCGCCAAGCGTGACCCGGTGGCAGATGGCGGCTGGAACATGTTCCACACCTGGTGGATCGGTGCCGACGTGATCGACCCGATGGCCATTGCCTTCTCTGGCAACCCGGACAAGGGCTGGTTCGGCTGGCCGACCGATCCTGAACTGGAAGCTGCACGCAAGGCCTATGCCGGTGCCAAGTCGGCCGAAGAAAAGAAGGCCGCTGGTGAAAAGGTGCAGGAGCGCCTCTGGGCAATCGGTGCCTCCGGTCATTTGGGGCAGTTCTTCGTGCCGGTGGCTTACCGCAACAACGTGAAGGGCCTCATCAAGAGCCCGGTCCAGTTCTTCTGGAACATGTCGGTCGAGTAAGACTTCACGACGTACCCAAGTCCCGGCGAACGCGGTAACGCTTTCGCCGGGCTACACATCAACCGGGGCCATAGATGCTGGGTTATATCTTCAGGCGAATTCTGGCGACCGTACCTGTCATGGCGGTGGTGGCGCTGTTCGTGTTCCTGATGTTGCGGCTGTCGCCCGGCGACCCCGCCGCGGTCATTGCAGGCGATTATGCGACGGCTGAAGACATTGCCCGCATTCGAGAAAACCTGGGCCTCAATGAGCCGATCATCGTGCAATTCACCAGTTGGCTGGGGCAGTTGTTGCAGGGTGATCTGGGCATTTCAATTTTCACCAACCTGCCGGTCACGACACTGATTGCACAACGCCTTGAGCCGACCCTGCTGCTGGCGCTGACCACCATCCTGTTCACGCTGGTGGTGGCGGTGCCGTTGGGCGTGCTGGCAGCCTGGAAGCAGGGCAGCCTGATTGACCGGGGCGTGATGCTGTTCTCGGTAGCAGGCTTCTCTATTCCGGTGTTCGTGCTGGGCTACATCCTCATTTACGTGCTGGCAATCCAGCTGAAGCTGTTGCCGGTGCAGGGCTACAAGTCTCCGTTCACCGACGGGCTGTGGCCGTTCCTGCGCCACATCATTCTGCCCACTATCACCTTGTCGGTGATCTACATTGCCCTGATCGCCCGCATGACACGCGCCTCGGTAATGGAGGTGCTGCAGGAAGACTATGTGCGCACCGCCCGTGCGAAGGGGCAAAGCGAGTTCAAGGTGCTGATGAAGCACGCACTACGCAATGCCGCGGTACCCATCGTGACGGTGGTTGGTCTGGGCATTGCGCTGCTGATCGGCGGTGTGGTGGTGACGGAAAGCGTCTACAATATCCCCGGTCTCGGCCGGCTGGTGCTGGACGCCGTGCTCAAGCGCGACTACCCGATCATCCAGGGGCTGATCCTGCTATTCAGCTTCGTCTACATCCTGATCAACCTGATCATTGACCTGGCCTATACGGTCTTCGACCCGAGGATCCGTTACTGATGAGCACCAATATGGATCAGGTCGATTTTACCGAGTCTGCAGACGCCACGCTGTCGTCGCGCAAGGACGTGAGCCTGCTTGCCATCATGTGGCGGCATCCCTCGGTTTTCTGGGGTGGGCTGCTGCTGGCGGTCATGGTTGTGGTCGCCGTTATCGGCCCGCTGTTCACCGTTGATCCGGTGGCGCTCAACCCGATCAAGCGGCTCAAGCCTCCGTCCGCCGAGTTCTGGTTTGGCACGGACTTTCTGGGCCGTGACGTGCTGGCCCGCGTGGTACATGGCGCCCAGGTGTCGCTGGTGGTGGGGCTTGCCGTGGCCGTGATAGCTGTGGTGCTGGGCCTCGTGATCGGCCTGGTCTCCGGTTACATTCGCTGGCTTGATGCAGTGATGATGCGGGTGATGGACGGGCTGATGGCCATTCCCGGTATCCTGCTTGCCATCGCGCTTATTTCGCTGTCCGGCGCGACGCTGGTCACGGTGGTCATTGCCATCGTCATTCCGGAAATTCCGCGCGTGGTGCGGCTGGTGCGCTCGGTTGTTCTGTCGGTGCGCGAAGAGCCTTATGTGGAAGCGGCAATCGCTGCGGGCACGAGAACCATCCCGATCCTGTGGCGGCACATACTGCCCAATACCATCGCGCCGCTGATCGTGCAGGCAACTTACATCTGCGGTTCGGCCATGCTGACCGAGGCGATCCTCGGCTTTCTCGGTGCGGGCATTCCGCCGGAAATACCCAGTTGGGGCAACATCATGTCGGAAGGCCGTACCTACTTCCAGCTCACCCCGTGGATCATCTTCTACCCCGGTATCGCACTGGCGCTGACTGTGCTGGCCGTCAACACGGTGGGTGATGGTCTGCGTGATACACTTGATCCGCGCATTGCGAGGAAGATGTGATGGCCAAGAAGGCGCAAGCTCATCCGCCGGTTCTCGAGGTGAAAGGACTGTCGGTCATGCTGCCCGAAGGCGCTGACCGCAAATACGCGGTGGAGGACATATCGCTCACGGTCGGTCGTGGCGAGATCGTGTGCGTGGTGGGTGAGTCCGGCTCCGGCAAGTCAGTCACAGCGCAAACGGTGATGGGGCTTATTCCGCGCAAGGAACTGACGCCGGTGGCTGGCGAGGCGCTGTTGCAGGGCGAGGACCTGCTCAAGAAATCGGAAGCCGACCTACGCGAGCTGCGCGGCGTGAAGATGGCGATGATCTTTCAGGAGCCGATGACGGCGCTCAACCCGGTGATGCGGGTGGGTGACCAGATTGGCGAGATGCTGGAAATCCACACGCAGATGTCGGCCACCGAGCGCCGCGCCCGGATCATCGAGGTGATGAACGACGTCGGTCTGCCAGACGTCAACCAGATGATCGACAGCTATCCGCACCAGCTTTCCGGCGGGCAGCGCCAGCGCATCATGATTGCCATGGCGCTTGCGCTGGAGCCGGCACTGCTGATTGCCGATGAGCCGACCACCGCACTGGACGTGACAACGCAAGCGCAGATCCTTGACCTGATCAAGGACATTCAGGAACGCCACGGCACAGGTGTGCTGTTCATCACCCACGACTTCGGTGTTGTGGCCGAGATTGCCGACCGGGTGGTGGTGATGCAAAACGGCAAGGTGGTGGAGCAGGGCACGGCAGACCAGGTGCTCAACAAGCCGCGCGAACCCTATACGAAGATGCTGATTGGCTCGGTGCCAAGCATGGTGCCGCCCAAGCGCAAGGCCATAACAAAGGGCGAGCCGATCCTGGCTGCCCGTGCGCTTGAGAAGATCTATGGCTCGACCGGATGGTTTGGGTCCGGGCGCATTGTCCATGCCGCCAAGCAGGTTGAGCTGGAAGTCCGCCGTGGCGAGACGCTGGGCGTCGTAGGAGAGTCAGGGTCGGGCAAGTCCACCGTGGCGCGCTGTATCGTCCGGCTGATTGATCCGACCAGTGGGGAAGTCCTGATTGACGGCACCAATATCGCAAAGATGTCCCAGTCCGAGCTCAGGGCATACCGCCGCGATGTGCAGGTGGTGTTCCAGGACCCGTACCGGTCGCTGAACCCGCGCCGCACCGTGGGTCAGTCGATCATAGAAGGTCCGATGAACTTTGGCATTTCACACGCTGAAGCCATGAGCCGGGCGGGCAAGCTGATGGAAATCGTCGGGCTGTCGGCAACTGCGCTTGATCGCTTTCCGCACCAGTTTTCGGGCGGTCAGCGGCAACGCATCTGTATTGCCCGTGCCCTTGCCATGGAGCCCAAGGTGCTGATCGCCGATGAGGCCGTGTCGGCGCTTGATGTGTCGGTGCAGGCGCAGGTGCTGAAGTTGCTCGATGATGTGCGCAAGCAGTTCGATCTTGCCATGCTGTTCATCACCCATGACTTGCGCGTGGCAGCACAGATCTGCGACCGCATCATGGTCATGCAGCACGGAGAGGTGGTCGAGCAGGGGGCAACGGCCAGCGTATATGCGAAGCCGCAGCATGCCTACACAAGACAACTGCTTGAAGCTGCTCCTGGGCAGGGTGCGTTTGCCGGTGGCGTGAACTAGCCTGTCTTACCGGCCAGTAGCTGTTTTTCAAGGACCATCATGAAGTACGAACTCGACCATCAGGACATCCGCGATGCGGTGGCCAAGCTGTGCGCGGATTTTCCGGGAAGCTACTGGCAGGCCTGCGACCGTGACCAGTCGTATCCGTCCGAGTTCGTCAAGGCGTTGACTGAAGCAGGCTATCTCTCCGCACTGATCCCGGAAGAGTATGGTGGCCTGTCGTTGCCGATTTCTGCTGCCGCTGCGATCCTGGAGGAAGTTCACCGCTCTGGAGGCAACGCGGCTGCCTGCCATGCGCAGATGTACACCATAGGCACCGTGCTCCGGAATGGGTCCGGCGAGCAGAAGGTGCGCTACCTGCCGCAGATCGCTGACGGTAGCTTGCGGCTTCAGGCGTTTGGCGTGACAGAGCCGACAAGCGGCACCGATACCTCGGCACTTCGCACCACAGCGCGGCGTGACGACGACACCTATTTCGTCAATGGCCAGAAGATCTGGACCAGCCGTGCGGAGTACTCTGACCTGATGGTGCTGCTGGCCCGCACCACGCCGAAAGACAAGGTCGAGAAGAGAACAGACGGCTTATCGGTGTTCCTGGTCGACATGCGCGACGTGCGCGGCAAGTCGCTGACCATCCGGCCGATCCGGACCATGATGAACCACGCCACCACGGAGGTGTTCTTCGATGAGATGCCGGTGCCCGCCGAAAACCTGATCGGCGAGGAGGGCAAGGGCTTCCGCTATATTCTGTCCGGCATGAATGCAGAGCGCATCCTGATTGCGGCAGAATGCATTGGTGACGCCAAGTGGTTCATCGAAAGGGCGTCAAGCTATGCCAGTGACAGGTCGGTATTTGGCCGCCCGATCGGCCAGAACCAGGGCGTGCAGTTTCCCATCGCCAAGGCCTATGCCCAGATGCGCTCGGCTGAATTGATGCTGCGTGAAGCTATCCGCTTGTATGAGGCCGGTAACAACCCCGGCGAAGAAGCCAACCTGGCCAAGCTGCTGGCTGCCGATGCACAATGGGCTGCTGCAGAGGCCTGCCTGCAGACCCATGGCGGCTTCGGCTTTGCCGAGGAGTATGACGTGGAACGCAAGTTCCGCGAAGCGCGCCTGTATCAGGTTGCGCCCATTTCCACCAACCTCATCCTGAGTTACCTGGCCCAGCATGTGCTGGACATGCCGCGGTCATACTAGGTTTGCGTGTTGGCTGGTTCCCGCTCTGGTTGTTCAACGTGCCGTGGCAATGGCGAGTCAGCCATCGCCACGAAGTATGTAAGTATTTTTCCGCTATATCAGTGAGGCGGCAAACTGGAGAGTCTTGATCCTAACGTAGTCCGGCGACAGATCGGAACACGACGATGGAGAGGAACGACCAGCGCCCCAAGACGAGGCGGGCAAGCGAGGCGGACGCGAGTGATCCCGACCATGGATCGCTGAGCGATCTGCTTTGTCCTGCTGTTCCACCTCAGCATGACAGAATGCAATCCATTCTGAGCCGCATCGTTCGGGCGAAGATCGTTCCTCAGCTGGTCATGGCCGACAAGACCGCCTTGCGTCCAGCCACTGGCACTGCAACGGAGATGGGCATCACAGAAGCAGGCCTGGCACTGTCCGGCGGCTCACTGGCACATCGTCCCACCAGCGATGATCGTACCCGGTTTGAAGTCATCGTGTTGTATAGCGACACGTTCGACTGTTTCAGTTTCGTCTCTGCCTTGCGCGAACGCGGCGTCTCGCTGCCGGACATATACCTTGGACTGTTTCAGCCGGTGGCAGAGCACCTTGGGCAACGTTGGGAAGAGGACAGCCTGAGCTTTGTCGAGGTCACCCGGGCAATCGGCCAGATGCAGACACTGGTGCGAACACTCGGGGCAGATGGAAAGACGCCGCATCCGATAGATGCCGCGCATCGCATTGCACTCGCAAGCCCGAGCAATGAGCAACATGCGCTGGGCATGCTGATTGTCTCGCAACTGTTCGAAATGGAGGGCTGGGAGGTTGAAGGCGGCTCCCAGCTGGCTGCGGGCCAGCCGCTGAACAATCTGGTGCACGATGAGTGGTTTGGCGTGGTTGGCCTGTCTGCCAGTTCGGAAGAGGCTGCCCGGCGGCTCAAGTCCGTCATCGATGATTTGCGGCAGGCCTCGGTCAATGAGTCGATCTCGGTCATCGTTGGCGGCCGGGCTTTCGTTGGCCATCCGGAGTTGAGCGAAGAGGTGGGGGCGGACGACATGGCTGTTGATGCCATGGACGCAATTGCCAAGGCCGAACAGCTCCTCAAGCGCTCACGCAAGCCCGGCAGCGGCTGATCACTGCTCCTCGTTTGGTTGGACACCCGGGCGGCTTCCACCTATTGTCATTGCCTTCAGGGGGGTCTGTGAAGGCAGTGGCAACATCTATCGAACATATTCGCGACACTTCCGGCTGTGCGCAGTTGAGACACGCGACGCATGCAGTGCACGAAGCCTTGCATCGTGCCCCCTTGCTTGCAGCCTTCGAGAGCCAGCAGCTTGATGTGTCAGGTTATGTCCGCATCATGCAGATATTTCATGAATTCTATCGCGCAATCGATCCGTTGATCTGCAGGGCCATGCCATGTTTGAACCTGTACGAAAGAGGCTTCTCGTACGAGCCTCGTGCGCCGATGTTTGCGCGCGACATCCGTGATCTCGATCGCCTTTCCTCACAGCACGAAGCCTGCTCGTCTGCCCCGTGCCGCGGTCTGCCACCGCTAGATAATGTCAGCGCAGTGACCGGTGCGCTCTACGTGGTCGAGGGCTCAATTCTGGGTGGTTCAGGTCTCGACCGCTGTGCACGCAAGGTTCTGCAATCAGATGATCCCGCCGGGCGAAGCTACTGGCAATGGTGCCGGAATAACGCAAGCCTGCGCTGGAAGGCGACGCAAAAGATTGTCAACGATGTCTGGCTCGCCCATGGTGAGGGCGATCTCATGATTGAAAGCGCGAATACAGTGTTCGGCGATCTTCTGTGGCGTTTCGAGCAGGCGCCCGTGACAGCGTCCGGCGTGCTGGAGGTTGCGCAGTGAACCGCCAGGTCGATCTGACGTCATGTGACACCGAGCCGATCCACATAATCGGGCATACGCAGCCGTTCGGGGCGCTTGTGGCTGCAGATGTCCACTCGATGATCATCACCCACCTCAGCGCCAACGTTCAACAGTATACGGGACATCCGGCCTCCGAGCTTCTGGGTTCGGATATCGGCGACCTGTTTGGCCGCGAGCAGATTGAGCTGTTGATGCAGCGCGATCTAAAGCCAAGGCCGCCGCAAATTCTGCAGCCGTGGTTCGCCGAGCTTCGCAACGGCAATGGTGACTTGATACGCTATGAATGCCTGCCTCATCAAAACGGCGACACGTTGATCATCGAGTTGCTGCAACCCGATGAGGGCCCGGCAGATGCGTGGCGTCGCGAGGGCTTGCGCCAGCGCATCATCTCCGAACTGATCTTGCCGAAAACGGTGGAAGACCTGGCTGACATGGCGGCAGGTTTTGTGCGCGAAGTGACCGGCTTCGACCGGGTGATGGTCTATCGCTTCGCCGAGGACAAGCACGGCCAGGTGATCGCCGAAAGCACCAGTCGTCCGGACAGTTTCATGGACATGCATTACCCCTCGTCGGACATTCCGGAGCCGGCGCGCCGGCATTTCATGCTCAACCTTATCCGGTCCATTTCGGACATCAATGCCGAACCGGTGCCGGTGCTGGCGCGGGGCGGTGACGTAGCGGGGCCCAATTCGGATAACCCGCTCGACCTGACTTACTCCAAGCTGCGCGGTGTCGCGCCGGTGCACGTCGAGTATCTCAGCAACATGGGGGTAGGGGCCAGCATGTCGATCTCGCTGGTATCGAATGATCGCCTGTGGGGGCTGATTGCCTGTCACCATTACGGCACGCTGCACCTGCAATCGAGTTGCCTGCGGTTTTGCGAGATGCTCGGCGGAACGGTCTCGGCATTGTTGCAGAACCTGGAGAACACCAACCTGCTTGAACGGCGCATTGATGCCGAACAGGTGGCGTTCAACATGGAAAATGGTGCGCGGGATGAAATGGATCTACATGCCACGATCAACTCCCATGCGGGACGATTGCTCGAACTGACCGGGTGTGCAGGACTGATGTTGCGTGTCGGCGGGGTCACGAGTACCTGCGGTGAGACGCCGGCTCAGCCGGTCGCCTGGCAGGTGCTGTCACCACTTGTAGAAGATGGCATCGCGGCTCATGACCGGCTGGGTGCGCTGACACCACTGACAAGAGATCAGCTGCGCCTTGCATCAGGTGCGGCACTGGTTGAGCTTTCCGAAGACGGCGAAGACTGTCTGGTCCTGTTCCGTGAGGAGTACGAGCACACCATTCGCTGGGCCGGGAAGCCCGAGAAGATGGAGACGGTTGGAGAGAACGGCGTTTCCAGGCTCAGCCCGCGCGGCTCGTTTGCCGTCTGGCGGCAGGAGCGATCCGGCTGCAGCAGGCCGTTTACATCCATAGACAGGGAGATACTGCGGATCGTCCGGCGCGTGCTGTTTGCGCTGAACAGCCTCAACCGCGAGCGCGCCGCTGTTGAAGCGCAAAAGCAGGCGGAAGCCGAGCAGGCACGGCTTCACCTTGTGCTGATGGACGCAGCAAGACACAGCGCCATGGGAGAACTGGCCGGTGCTCTGGCGCATGAGCTGAACCAGCCACTGGCGGCCGTCACCAACTATGTGAATGCCTGCCGTCAGGAATTGCGAAACTATGGTGCGGATATTTCCGGCAGTGTCGGCGGGCTCATGGAAAGAGCCGTCCAGGAAAGCTCACGTGCTGCAGACCTGGTCCGCCGGCTGCGCAACTTCATATCTTCGGGCGAGCTGATACGCGAGCAGGTGGACTTGCCCGGCATCACCAGGCAAGCAGTGGACCTTGCCCTGGTGGCCGCAAACGAAAAGGGCTTTATTGTCGTCGACATGGATTTCGCAGACGATGCCCGCACCGCGTTCGCCGATCCGGTGCAGTTGGGCATAGTTGTGCTCAATGTTGTGCGAAACTCGATTGATGCGCTGCGCGAAAGCCAGCAACGGCGCATCACCATCACGGCCCATCTGAGGGATGACAATATGGTCGAGGTGGCCATTCGTGATACGGGATACGGCATTGAACCCACGGTTGCAGATACCATGTTCGAGGTGTTTCATTCCTCAACAACTGACGGTATGGGGATCGGGCTTTCCCTGAGCCGGTCAATCGTCGAGGCGCATGGCGGGCGGATCTGGTCGCAGCCGGTAGAGTCCGGGGCGGAGATAAGGTTCAGTATCCCGCTAGAAAAACATTAGGGGCACATGGTCAAGGGTATTGGCAAATCGATCCGGGTCTATGTGGTGGACGATGACGAATCGGTCCGCCATTCGATCTGCCTGTTGCTGAAGGCGCACGGTTGTACTGCTGTACCGTGTGACAGCGCGCAACATTTTCTCGACACGTGGGAGCAAGACGTCCCGTCCTGTGTTCTGCTCGACATCAGGATGCCGGACATGAGCGGCCTCGACCTGCAGGACCTGATGAACCGCCGCAAGATGCGTTGCCCGGTCATCATGTTGACTGGCCACGGCGATGTGCCGGCAGCTGTGCGCTCCATGAAGGCCGGCGCCATAGACTTCATCGAGAAGCCTGCCAACGAAGATCACTTGCTGGCAGCCATCGAACAGGCGGGACTTTTCCTGTCCGATCAGCCTGCTCCAGTGCTGCCGCCGGATGAAGTTGCCCGCCGCCTGGCCTTGCTCACGGTGCGCGAGCGTGAGGTCCTGGATCACCTGGTTATGGGCAAGATCAACAAGCAGATTGCACAGGAACTGGGGATCAGCCAGCGCACCGTTGAGGTGCACCGTTCGCGAATTCGCGAAAAGCTGGAAGCCAGAGGGCTCGCCGACATGGTGAGGCTGATGAGCGGCCCGCTGGGAAGTACGTAAAACTTCGTACGGGTTTTTCCGAAATGGATTTGCCAACGCCGGTCCGTACCTTCCTTAGCTGGAGGAACGTGGCAAAAAGGGCGCGCCCAGATTCCGGAATGGAACGGGCCTATCCATTCATGACTATCAGATCTGACAACGGAGATCGCCGCAACGGCAAAGCCGGAGCTGCCAATGTATCACGCATCGTCAGCGTGGAACTGGCCGGCGATGATCTGGCGGCACTCGAAGCATGGCGCGAGGTGCATCGTCTGCCAACGCTTGAAGCAGCTGTCGAGGAACTGGTGCGCCGGGCCCTGTTGGACGAAATCAGCGGCATTGAGGAACTGGTCGTCAAGGCGCGAACCCGGCTTGGGCTGGGGGCAGGGTTCGACGACGGCGACAGCTGAGCGTCACGCAAATCACCCAGAGAATATGTCAATTTAAGTTGACACATGGGCGCCAGAGGCTTCATCCTTGAGGGTGAGGGCCATATGTCGGCCATGGCGTTTGCGTGTCAGCAAGCAAATGCTCCACTGCCAGGTGCCGGCAAAATGAAAACAGGCGAGCACCATGTCCGGTTTCCGACCACCATTTCCGTTTTCAGCAATTGTCGGCCAGGAGCAGGTTATCCGCTGCCTGCTGGCGACGGCTGTTGATCCACTGATTGGCGGATTGCTGATCTTCGGGAACAGGGGGACCGGCAAGTCAACCGCCGTGCGCGCGCTCAGCCGGTTGCTGCCTCCCATGAAGGTTGTGGCGGACTGCGCCTATCATTGTGATCCCGATGGTACGTCATTGTGCGAGGCCTGCCGCCGCCGAAAACCCGAAGAACTGAAGTCAACCACCTCCAGCGTTCCCGTGGTCGACCTGCCGCTGGGAGCCAGCGAAGACCGGGTGGTCGGCGCGCTTGATCTGGAAAGCGCACTGACGCGCGGTGAAAAGGTGTTGGAAACCGGTCTGCTCGCCAAGGCTAACCGGGGATACTTGTATATCGACGAGGTCAACCTGCTGGAAGATCACATCGTGGACCTGCTGCTGGATGTGGCTGCATCGGGTGAGAATGTCATCGAGCGCGAGGGGTTGAGCGTGCGCCACCCGGCCCGGTTCGTGCTGATTGGCAGCGGAAATCCGGAAGAAGGTGAATTGCGTCCCCAGCTGCTGGACCGGTTCGGCCTTTCGGTCGACGTGACAACTCCCAATGATCTCGCCGTTCGTGTGGAGATCGTCAAGCGGCGCGAAGCATATGAACGCGATGCGGCCGGGTTCTCCACCGAGTGGCACGGCAAGGACATGGCGCTGCGGCGCAAGGTTCAGCGTGCCCGGAAAATTCTGGCCGGTATGGAAACGCCGGATGGCATCCTCGAACTGGTTTCGAAACTGTGCATGACGCTTGGTACCGATGGCCTGCGGGGCGAACTGACGCTGGCCCGCACCGCCCGCGCATTTGCAGCGCTGGATGGCAAGAAGGTGGTGGCAGCCCGGCACGTGCTGGAAGCGGCAATCCCCTCCTTGCGGCACCGGCTGCGCCGTGACCCGCTCGATGACACGGGTTCTGATGTGCGCATCGAGCGTGCAATCGAAGAAGTGATGGCAGCATGATACAGCCCGCCGACGCCGGCCAGGCTGCCTGGCAAGATGCCTGTCTGGTGGCGGCCATGCTGGCTGTGGCGCCAAAGGCGTGTGGCGGCGTGGTTATCAAGGCTCAGGCTGGCCCCGTTCGCGACCGGTGGCTCGCTTTGTTCAAGTCGCTCTGCCCGCCACAGATGGCGTTTCGCCGTTTGCCGGTGAATGCTGCGCCCCAGCGCGTGTTTGGAGGGCTTGATCTCACAGCCACACTCAATGCGGGCTACCCGGTCGCGCAGCGCGGCCTGTTGAGTGAGGTTGAGGGTGGGGTGGTGATTGCAGCAATGGCTGAGCGGATGGAACCGGCCATGGCGGCCCAGATTGCCGGCATCATGGATAGCGGCCAGATGATCGTTGAACGCGATGGGCTGCAACTGAAGGCGAACACCCGGTTCAGCATGATTGCACTGGACGAGGCGCGCGATGACGAACCCGGTATTCCGGTTTCATTGCGTGAGCAACTGGCCTTCGACGTGCGGTTGGACGAGGTGAGCGCGGCGCAATCTCAAGGTGGTTTTTATGGTGCAGCCCAGGTGGATGCCGCGCGCGAACGCTTTGTCCGCACTCGCCTTGAAGAGCAGGCGCTGACAGGGCTGTGCGAGGTTGCCATGGTATTGGGTGTCGGCTCGCTGCGCGCCAGCATCATGGCGGCAACTGTGGCAAGGCTGCATGCTGCCCTGCATGGTCGTGCTGAAACGGAACGCGAGGACGCAGAGGCTGCTGTCAGGCTGGTGCTGGTGCCCCGCGCCACGCAATTGCCGGAGGCGCCACCTGAACCTGATCAACAACCGCAGGACCAGCCACCGCCGCGCGACCAGTCTGAGGGCAGCGATCAGTCGGAACAAGAGCAGCTCACGCCCGAGCAGTTGTCGGACATACTGGTGGAAGCAGCGAAGGCCGCCCTGCCGGCTGACTTGCTGGCCCGCCAGGAAGCTGCACGGCAAGCCGCGGCAGCAGCTGGCATGGGAGGGAGCAGGGCAGGTGTACGCGCCAGGTCTGCAACCCGTGGCCGCCCTGTCGGCAGTCGTGCGGGGGAGTTGCGTCCCGGCAGCAAACTCGACATCGTGGAGACCTTGCGCGTGGCCGCGCCCTGGCAAGCCTTGCGCCGGCGCCAGCGCGAGGCCGAAGGCAGCACCAAGCCTTCCGCAGCAATTGAAATCCGCAAGCAGGATTTCAGGCTCAAGAGGTTTCAGCAACCGGCCGAGTCGACAGCCATCTTCATCGTTGATGCGTCCGGTTCATCTGCGCTGAACCGGTTGGCGGAAGCCAAGGGCGCGGTTGAGTTGTTGCTGGCTGAATGTTACGTGCGCCGGGATCAGGTGGCGCTGATTGCATTTCGTGACGACAAGGCCGACCTGCTGCTGCCACCGACACGCTCGCTGGTGCGCGCGAAAGGGTCACTTACTGCACTGGCCGGTGGAGGTGGGACGCCGCTTGCCAACGCCATTGATGCAGGGCTTGTACTGTCGGAAACAGAGCGTAGGCGCGGCCGCACCCCGGTGATGGTATTGCTGACAGATGGGCAGGCCAATGTGGCCAGGGACGGCAAACGCGAGCGGGCAGCAGCGCGTGAAGACGCCGTTGACGCGGCTCGCCGAGTACGTCGCGCGCGGGTGCGCAGCCTGCTGCTGGACATTTCTCCCCGGCCCTCCCGCCCGGCGGCACTGCTGGCAGAAGAAATGGGGGCGACCCATGTGCCGTTGCCTTATGCGGATGCCAAGGCAGTGTCATCTGTTGTGCGCGCCCATGTAGAAGCAGCTCCTGCGCTGCAGGCAGCAGTCTGACGGCCGGTCCCCATGATATTCGACAACGAAGCGCTGGATTGGGAACGCGAAGGCAAAACCTGGCCGCATCATCAGGTGAGCCGCTTTGTGATGGCTGACCGGGTGCGGTTTCATGTCCAGGTAGCCGGCGAGGGGCCGGTCTGCCTGCTGCTGCACGGTACCGGGGCCTCAACCCATTCGTGGCGCAAGGTGATGCCGCAGCTGAGAGAGCGCTTCACCGTGGTCATGCCGGATTTGCCGGGCCATGGGTTTACCTCCATGCCGGCGCTGGAACACGTTTCGCTGGGCGGTTATGCCCGCTTGATCGGCTCTTTGTTGCGCGAACTCGGCATGGCGCCTGAGCTGGTCGCCGGGCATTCGGCAGGTGCGGCAATCGCCACTGAAATGGCGCTGCGGGAAGAGATCTCCCCGTCAGGTATCATTAGCTTCAATGGAGCTTTTGTGCCCATGGGAGGCTCTGGCAACCAGTTCTTCTCGCCACTTGCAAAGATGCTGAGCCTCAACCCGCTCATGCCGAAACTGTTCGCCTGGCGGGCGGCTTCGCGCAAGGTCGTCGAGGGCCTGATCACCGGTACGGGCTCTCATCTCGATGAAGAGGGGCTCGACCTTTACCAGAGGCTGATGATGTCGCCGGCGCATTGTTCGGCAGCCCTGCAGATGATGGCGCGCTGGGACCTGAATGACATGGTCGAGCGCATGGTGTCCGGATTGCGGTGTCCGATATTGCTGGTGGCAGCTGAGGGCGATCTGGCCATTTCCCCGGCAGACGCGAAGGACATTGCGGCCCGGCTGCCCTCTGCACAGCTCAAGATCATGCAAGGGGCCGGTCACCTGGCCCATGAAGAGCAACCGGATGAAGCTGCTGCGATCATTCTGGACGCCTGGCAGGACTGGTCCATGGCCGATGGCGGCAACGCGTATATGGCGGAGAACATGGCATGTTGATGCGCGCAGACAGCCCGGGCAGATCATCCTCCCCGCACGCCGTTGTAATCGGATGCGGTGTGGGCGGCCTTGCAGCGGGCGCGCGTCTGGCTGCAAAAGGCTACCGGGTGACCATGCTGGACAAGCTCGATGGACCTGGCGGTCGCGCATACACCTACCGGCAGGACGGCTTTATATTCGATGCAGGCCCGACCATCATTACCGCCCCTTACGTCTTCGAGGACCTGTGGAAAGCCTGCGGCAGGAAGCTGTCGGATGATGTCGAGCTGAAGCCATGTGACCCGTTCTACAAGATCAGGTTCGATGACGGCTCGATGTTCAGCTATTGCGCTGACCGCGAGCGAATGCGAGCTGAAGTGGCGCGCTTCAACCCGGCCGATGTGGCGGGCTATGACCGCTTCATGAAAGCAAGCCAGAAGATCTTCGAGGTCGCCTTCGAGCAATTGGCGGACAAGCCGTTTCATTCGCTTGCCTTCACCGTGCGCACCATGGCTGACCTGGTGCGGCTGGGCGGTTATCGCTCGGTGTTTTCCAAGGTAAAGGACTACTTCACCGACCCCCGGCTGCAGGTGGTGTTCAGCTTCCACCCGCTGCTGATCGGCGGCAATCCGTTCACCACCACCAGCTACTACTGTCTGATTGCGCACCTGGAGAGCAAGTACGGCGTTCACTATGCCGAAGGTGGCACAGGTGCGCTGGTAAACGCGATGGCTGGCCTTGTAACAGGGCAGGGTGGAGATATCCGCTATGGCGCCGAGGTGGTGCGTATTCTTGCTGAAGAGGGCAAGGTGCGCGGGGTCGAACTTGCCTCTGGCGAGACAATTGCGGCCGATATCGTGGTGTCAAATGCCGATCCTGCCTGGACCTACGGCAAGCTGTTGTCCGGCCTGCCGCGCAAGCGCTGGAGTGACCGAAAGCTCAAGCGCGCCAACTATTCGATGAGCCTGTTCGTCTGGTACTTCGGGACCAATCGCAAGTTCGACGATGTCTATCATCACACCATGGTTCTGGGGCCGCGTTACCGCGGGTTGTTAAAGGACATTTTCACCAACCACCGGCTGGCGGAAGATTTCAGCCTCTATCTGCATCGCCCGACGGCCAGCGATCCCTCACTCGCGCCTGAAGGCTGCGATGCATTCTACGTGCTGGCCCCGGTGCC
Source organism: Anderseniella sp. (assembly GCA_033722845.1). Lineage (GTDB taxonomy): Bacteria > Pseudomonadota > Alphaproteobacteria > Rhizobiales > Aestuariivirgaceae > Anderseniella. The sequence continues at coordinate 21,954 of JAWVYF010000011.1, forward strand.
TCATCTGGCAAGTGGGACGGACTGGGCAGCCAAGGCCGAAAGCTATCGGGCTGCGGTTCAGAAACGGCTTGAAGACACGCTGATGCCCGGCCTTGGTGACAGCATTGTCACCTCGCACATGTTGACCCCGCAGGACTTTCACGACCGGTTGAACTCCTGGCAGGGCGCAGCGTTTGCCATGGAGCCGAACCTGTTCCAGTCCGCCTGGTTCCGGCCTCACAATCGCAGCGAAGAGCTTGACGGGCTTTACCTGGTGGGTGCAGGCACGCACCCCGGTGCCGGGCTGCCAGGGGTGGTTTCATCGGCCAAGATCGTGGCTGACCTGGTGCCGGACGCTGCGACGTTGAAGGTGCAAGCCTAGTCAGGTCTTGCGCTGTCCTGCAGCAACCGTGAAGCCGCCAGCCTGCCTGACATGACGGCCATCGGCACACCGGGGCCGGGGTGAACAGAGCCACCGGCCAGATAGAGGCCGGGCAGCTTGCTGGCTGCACTGGGGCGCGCAAAGCTCGCCATCATGCCGTGGCTGGCCCTGCCATAAAGCGCGCCGCCGGATGCCGGGAACAAGTTGTTGAAACCGTCAGGCCCCGTAATGTGAACGGCGCCGGATGATGTGTCGATATCGAGCCCGCAGTCGCTCAGCAGCCCAAAGGCATTGTTTGCGATTGCCTCCATCTGGGCTTCGCTGAACGTGCGCGTGTCGCCATCGGCCGGGGCATTCACCAGCATCAAGAGGCGTTCAGGGCCATTCGGCGCGGCGCCGGGTCCGGGCGTGCGGTCTTCGGCACAAATGTAAACGGTGGGGGCATCACATACGGTCCGCTCCTTGAACACCGCCATGAACTCGCGTTCGTAGTCGCTGGCAAAGAACACGTTGTGATAATCAAGGTTGAAGCCTGATGTTGGCGCATGCAGGCACCAGGTGATGGCGGAAAGCGACCGGGCCACTGCCGGAACAGGTTTTGCCGCGCTGGCAGCGGATGCGCCGAGCAGGCCTGTGCCGAGCGCCGAGACGTCGCC
>JAWVYF010000012.1:0-22528 GCA_033722845.1 Anderseniella sp.
CCAGCACACCAAGGCACCTTGAGCGCCTCCGGAACCAACCGGAGCCAAACGTCAACAGGGAGTAGACACAAGACCATGAAGCTCAACAAATTGCTTGCAACGACTGCACTTGTCGCCTTTGCGGCCACCTCCACTTTCGGCATCGCCCAGGCGGCTGAAGTTGAAGGCCCGGAAGTGAAGTGGAATCTTTCGGTTTGGGGCAACAAGCGCGCCTTCACCGCCGGTGCGGAGAAAATGGCCGAACTGGTCAGCGCCAAGACCGACGGCAAATTCACCGTCACCATCCATTACGGCGAAGCCTTGTCGAAGGGCCGTGAAAACCTGGACGGCCTTTCGGTCGGTGCGTTTGAAGCTGCCATGACCTGCAACTTCTACCACCCCAAGAAGAACCCGGCCCTGATGGTGCTGACCATGCCGTTCCTGCCGATGGCGAACTGGGATGACAACCGCAAGATCCGCGATGCCGTTTACCAGCATCCGGCGGTGGTCAAGGAACACGAACAGTGGAACGCCATGCTCTACATGTCGTCCTACCTGCCGCAGTACGAACTGCTCGGCAAGGGTGAGCCGCCGATGAAGCTGGCTGACTGGAAGGGCAAGTCGGTACGCGCCGGTGGCGGGCTCGGCAAAGCCATGGCCGTGCTGGGCGCAACGCCTACCTCGTCTACGGCGACGGAAGTTTATACCGGCATGCAGCAAGGCACGATGGACGCAGCCTCGTTCCCGTTCACCTACAGCCACGTGGCCTACAAGATTCCGGAAGTGTCCGACTGGTACACCTCGAACATGTCGCCGGGCACATCGGATTGCCCGGTCCTGTTCAGCAAATCGGCCTACGAGGCCCTGCCGGAACAGTACCAGAAGCTGCTGATGGACGTTCGTAGCGAAGCTGCCGACGCCCAGATCCAGGCCTATATCGACATCGACAAGAAGAACCTGCCGATGCTCGAGCAGAAGCTGAAGAAGGTGGTCTACACCGACGAGCAGCTGGCCGAGTTCCGCAAGATGGCCAGTAAGCCGGTCATCGAGGAGTGGATCAAGGAGAACGAAGGCAGCTTTGATGCCCGCGGCCTCGTGGAACTGATCTACACCACCGTCGGCAAGAAGTACGAATAAGCCAACCGGCTCTTCACGAACTGCCGGTCCGGATTACCCCGTTTGCGGGTGATCCGGACCCTGGCAACAGGCGCACCATGGCGGCAAGCGCTGCAATGAGGGGTATAGAGGGTGGCTGACAATCAATCTGGTGATCGTCTGGGCCGTTTTCTTGCGAGAGCCGACCGCATCTGGTCGCCTCTGGAAGACGCGCTCAACCTGTTTTCAGGCATTCTGATCTTTGCGCTCATGCTGATGGGCATGGTGCAGATCGTGCTGCGTGTAGTGTGGCGCAATCCGATCTACGGATATATCGACATCATCGAAGTCGGCATGATTGCCTTCGCGCTGTTCTCGATTTCCTATGTGATGCGCGAAGGCGGCCACGTCCGCATGGAGTTGCTCGTCAGCAACCTCAAGGGCCGCGCACTGTGGATTGCCGAATTGCTTGGCGTCGCAGTAGCCTTCGTCATCACGGCCATCCTGATCCCCTATTCCTGGACCTATTTCCACCGTGCCTGGAGTTTCGGCGACTCGACCATCGACATCGAACTGTCCACCTGGCCGGCCAAGCTTGTTGTGCCTGTCATGCTGTCGGTTCTGCTGGTCCGCCTGCTGATCCAGCTGGCGGGATTCCTTCGGCTGTCGATGAACCCCGACCTTCCGCCTGTTGCCGTTCCCGTCCTCAAGTCGGTCGAACAGCAGGCTGAAGAAGAAATCGAGGGAGCGCGCTGAACCATGTACCTCGGTCTCGATTCCTTCACCACCGGCATCGTGGGCGTTGTCCTGCTGATCGTCATGGTTTTGCTGGGCGTGCGCGTTTTCGTGGCAGCGTCCATTACCGGCTTTCTCGGATTGCTGGAACTGAAGGGTTGGCATGTTGCTGCCTCGATTGCCGGCACCATTCCCCATTCCAAAACCGTCACCTATCCGTTGTCGGTCTTGCCGCTTTTCATCCTGATCGGCTTTCTGGCGTTCTATGCCGGCCTGACCAAACGGCTGTTCGAGGCCGCACGTCGCTGGATGGGCTGGGTGCCCGGCGGTCTCGCCGTGGCAACCGTGCTGGCAACCGCAGGCTTTGCCGCAGTGTCGGGCGCGTCCACCGCAACAGCCGCAGTGTTCAGCCGGGTCGCCATACCGGATATGCTGAAGAACAACTACGACAAGAAACTCGCAGCCGGTGTTGTGGCGGCAGGCGGCACTCTTGCCTCTCTGATCCCACCTTCGGCGATCCTTGTTATCTACGCCATCATTGTTGAGCAATCGGTTGGAAAACTGCTGCTGGCCGGCTTCCTGCCCGGCATCTATTCTGCCGTCATCTATCTCTTGCTGATCATCGGCATGTGCATGTGGAACCCCAAGCTCGGAAAGCCGATCACCGGGTTCACATGGAAGGAGCGCTTCGAAAGCGTGCCCGGCACTTTTCCGATCTTTATCGTGGTGGGTATCATCTTTTCGGCCATGTACACAGGATCAGCCACCCCGACCGAAGCCGGCGCGCTGGGCGCGTTCGTGGTGTTCCTGTACTACTGCTGGCGCGCATTCCGCGAAAACGAACTCAACAAGATGTCCGGCCGGCTCAAGGAAGCCCTGATCGAGACTGCCAAGCTTACAGCGATGATCTTCACGCTGATCTGGGGCGTCTTCCTCTTCGTGCGCTTCCTCGGTTTTGCCGGCCTGCCGGAAGCGTTTGCAGCCTGGGTGGTGACGCTGGACGTGCCGCCCATCGTGATCATGATCTGCATCCTGCTGGCCTATGCCATATTGGGCATGTTCATGGATGCCATCGGCATGCTGATCCTTACCTTGCCGGTGGTCTACCCGGCGGTGATCGCACTGGGTTACGATCCAATCTGGTTCGGCATCATCGTGGTGAAGATGGCAGAGATATGCCTCATCACACCGCCCATCGGGCTAAACTGCTTTGTGGTGGCAGGCGTCAGCCGGGACCTGAAAGATGACAATGGCAACTCGCTGGAAATCCCGCTGCAGGATGTGTTCCGTGGCATCGGGCCGTTCTTCATCGCCGATGTCATCACGGTGCTGGGCCTGCTTATGTTCCCCGGCATCATCACCTGGCTGCCGAGCCTGATGGATTAGAGTAATTCAGATTTCAAACAATCAAGGTTGAGTCAGGAAATGCCCGGTCTTGGGGCAATTCCTGTCACCACTCAAATCTGAAATGCTCTAGGCGCAATCCGGAAAGTGGGAACCGGTTTCCGGGCAAATTGCGCGCAAATAAACAGCGCAGTCCGGATAAATTGCGCGTTACAACAAAAGCGGGTCTCAGGCGAGGCCCGCTTCTTCCTTGATGGCTGCGATATAATAGTCGCGCATCTGGCGCGCGATTGGGCCAGGCTGGCCACCGCCAATCTGCTTGCCGTCAATCTCGACAATCGGCATCACCAGCGTGGTGGCTGATGACAGGAAGGCTTCATCCGCCGCCAGCGCTTCTTCCACGGTGAACAGGCGCTCTTCCAGTTTCACGCCCTTGTCCGCGCACAGCTGCTTGATCACCTTGCGGCGGATGCCGGGCAGTATCTCATTCGACAGCGGGCGGGTAATGATGGTGCCGTCCTTGACGATATAGGCGGTTGAAGATGTGCCCTCGGTCACATGGCCATCCTCGACCATCCAGCCCTCGAAAGCGCCTTTCTCGACCGCGGCTTGCTTGGCCATCACCTGGCCCAGCAGCGCGATCGACTTGATGTCGCGGCGCTTCCAGCGGATGTCCTCAACCGTCACCACCTTCACGCCGGTGCGCGCGTTGGCGTTGTCGAGCAACTGCTTCTTCATGGTGAAGGCGGCAACCGAAGGCTTGGTTCCGGCAGCCGGAAACGCAAAGTCACGGTCGGCCACGCCGCGGGTGATTTGCGAGTAAACGCCGCCTTCGTCGATGCCGTTCAACTCGATCAGCTTCTCGTGCATGGCCACGAACTCGTCTTCGCTCATCGGCATGTCGATGCGCAACTCGCCAAGCGACCGCTTCAAACGCTCAAGGAACGGAGCCTTGTCCACCATCTTGCCGCCGATGACCGGTACCACTTCATAGATCCCGTCTCCGAACACAAATCCCCGGTCGAAAATGGAAACCATTGCCTCGCCTTCCGGCTTGTATTCACCATTGACGAAAACTGTACGGCTCATCTGCGTCGTGCCCCGTTGAATAGAGAGATGTATGAGCCACTTCTGTGGCACGACAACCCGGAAGCTGCAAGATGCCAGAAAAACACCATGCCACCAGCCAGATACTCGCCAAGCGGCCAAGCCGGTGTTAGTTTGCCAGCCATCAAACAGTATCAAGCAGGAGACAGGCAAATGTCGGCTATCATCGGCTGGGCACATTCGAAGTTCGGCAAGCTCGAAGACATGGAACTCGAAACCCTTCTCGCCACCATTTCGCGCGAAGCGGTTGAAGATGCAGGCATTGGTTTCGAAGACATCGATGCAATCTATGTCGGCAATTTCGGCATGTTCGAAAAGCAGTCGTTCCCGGCAGCCTTCACGCTCGATGCCGATCCTGCTTTCCGCTTCAAACCCGCCACCCGCGTTGAAAATGCCTGTGCGACCGGTTCAGCTGCGGTGCAGATGGGGCTGAACGACCTGGCTGCCAAGAAATCGCGATTTGTGCTGGTGGTCGGGGCAGAAAAGATGACTGCCGCGTCGGGCGCAGAAATTGGCGACGTGTTGCTCAATGCATCTTACCGCAAGACCGAAGCCGACACCCCGGGCGGCTTTGCAGGTGTGTTTGCCCGCATCGCCGACCTGTACTTCCAGAAGTACGGCGACCAGTCCGAAGCCATGGCGCGCATTGCCGCCAAGAACCACGCCAACGGCGTGCACAACCCCTTCGCCCAGCTGCAGAAGGATTTCGGCTTCGAGTTCTGCAACACCGTATCGGACAAGAACCCGACCGTGGTCGGCGCAATCCGCCGTACCGACTGCTCGCTGGTCTCGGACGGAGCCGCTGCCATGGTCATGACCGACACCGAAACCGCGCTGCGTTTTCCCAAGGCGGTGCACTTCCGCGCCGCTGCCCACGCCCAGGACTACCTGCCCATGGCCAAGCGTGACATCATCGCCTTTGAAGGCTGCACCGAAGCCTGGAAGCGCGCCCACCAACAGGCCGGCACGTCACTGGACGACCTCTCTTTCGTGGAAACCCACGACTGCTTCACCATTGCCGAACTGATCGAGTACGAGGCCATGGGCCTGACCAAGCCGGGCGAAGGCGCGCGCGCCATCAAGGAGGGCTGGACCGCCAAGGACGGCAAGCTGCCGGTCAACCCGTCCGGCGGCCTGAAATCGAAGGGTCACCCGATTGGCGCGACCGGCGTGTCGATGCATGTGATGGCTGCCATGCAGCTGACCGGAAATGCCGGCGGAATGCAGTTGAACAACCCGGAACTTGCCGGAATCTTCAACATGGGCGGCGCAGCCGTGGCCAATTATGTGTCAATTCTTGAGCGTTTACGCTAGGCAATTGCCTATATTTTAGCCAAAATGCACAACAGGCGGCAGATTCTTGGTCTGCTGCCTTCATTTTGTGCTGATTCAGGTTGCCCCGGGGAGCAAAATTCATAAACCTGCCGCCCAGCGACTGGCGCAGCCCATTGGCGCGCCCGCATTCTGGAGGGCAAACTCATGGTAAATGGCGCAGATACCGCCTGGATTCTAACTGCAACTGCACTGGTATTGTTCATGACTCTACCGGGACTCGCCCTGTTTTATGCAGGTCTTGTACGGGCAAGAAACATCCTGTCCGTGCTGATGCAGTGTGTCGGCATTGCGGCGCTGATGTCTGTGCTGTGGCTTGTCGCCGGCTACTCGCTGGCCTTTGCTGAAGGCACCCCGTGGGTCGGGTCCTTGGGCAAGATGATGCTGGCGGGCGTGGAACGCGGCACCGTCTTCGACGGCACCGGTCTGCCGGAAAGCCTGTTCTTCATGTTCCAGATGACATTCGCGATCATCACCCCGGCACTGATCGTCGGCGCCTTCGTGGAACGTATCAAGTTCTCTGCCGTGATGCTGTTCTCTGCGCTTTGGCTGCTGCTGGTCTATGCGCCGGTCACGCACTGGGTGTGGGGCGGCGGCTGGCTGGGCGCCATGGGCGTCAAGGACTTTGCAGGCGGCATCGTGGTTCACGTGACCGCAGGTGTGGCCGCCATCGTAATGGCCATCATGCTGGGTGCACGCACAGGGTTCCCCTCCTCCGTGCAACCACCGCACGCACCGTGGATGGTCATGGTCGGTGCCTCGATGCTGTGGGTCGGCTGGTTCGGCTTCAATGCCGGCAGCGCCCTGTCCGCCGGAGCGGACGCCGGCATGGCCATGCTTGTCACGCATATCTCTGCCGCAACAGCCACGCTTGTCTGGATTGTCATCGAGCGCCTGCGGTTCGGCAAATCGAGCCTCGTGGGTGCGGTCACCGGCACGATTGCAGGCCTTGCCACCATCACCCCGGCATCAGGCTTTGTTGGCCCCATTGGCGGCCTGACGTGCGGCCTGGCCGGGGGCATCGTGTGCTACTTCGCTGTCGAGCTTATCCGTAACCGCATGAGAATTGACGACTCGCTTGACGTGATGGCCGTGCACGGAGTGGGCGGTGCCATCGGCACGCTGCTGACCGCTTTCCTGATCAGCGCAGGCCTTGGCGGCGTTGGCCTCGATGAAGGTGTGAGCACCGGCAGCCAGTTCCTCGTTCAGCTGACCGGCGTTGGCGTCACTGCGATCTACACCGCCATCGTCAGCGTGATCATCATCATGATCGTCAAGATGACGACCGGCTTGCGCGTTTCGGCCGATCAGGAGCGTGAAGGACTGGACTTCGCATCGCACGGCGAAACCGGCTATAATCTCTAACTGACGCCAACCAGGGAGACTGCGGGCACATGAAGTTCATCATCGCCATCATTCAGCCGCACCGGCTTGACGCCGTGCGTGACGCACTGTCCGCGATCGGCGTGACGGGCATGACAGCCACCGAGGTAAAGGGCTTTGGCCGTCAGGGCGGCCACTCCGAGATCTACCGTGGGGCCGAATACACCGTGCATTACCTGCCCAAGGTGAAGCTGGAAATCGCTGTCGACGACCATGTCGCCGACAAGGCGGTCGACACCATTGCCGAGGCCGGGCGGACCGGCAAGATCGGCGATGGCAAGATCTTCGTGCTCGATCTGCAAAGCGCCATGCGCGTGCGCACCGGTGAAACCGGTCCTGACGCGCTTTAGTGTAGCCCGCCCTCAGGCAAACGTTACCTCGCCCGAAAGCGGCAGGTTGCGGATGCGCTTGCCGGTGGCCGCGAAGATGGCATTGGCGAGGGCTGGCAGGGACGGCGGTGTGCCGGGCTCGCCAGCCCCACCCATCTTCTGCGAGTTCTCCAGAATGCGCACCTCGAACTCAGGGCACTGGTTCATGCGCATCGCATCATAGCTGTCGAAGTTCGTCTGCTCGGCGCCACCTTCGGCGAAGGTAATCTGCTGACCCATCGCGGCCGACAGGCCGTAGATGATGCCGGACACCATCTGCGATTCCAGGTTCCCCGGATCAAGCGCCGTACCAACGTCAGCTGCACACCACACCTTCTCGATGCGAATGCCATCCTCGGTATCAGCCACCTGAATCACCTGCGCCACCCATGTGCCAAACGACAAGCAGAAGGCAACCCCGCGACCGCGCGCCTTGACGCCGGATGAATCGAGCGGCGTGCCCCAGCCGCTCATCTCCTTCACTGCTTCAAGCACGCCCAACGCAGGTTTGTGCTTTGCCACCAGCTTGAGGCGCATATCCAGCGGATCCTGCGAAGACCCTGCCGCGATCTCGTCGATGAAGCTTTCCAGGAAGAACGGATTGAACGAGTGGCCCACCGAGCGCCAGAACCCAACAGGAATGGCAAGGTCTACCGGCACGCCAGTCACGCGGAAACTCTCAAGCTCGTAAGGCTGGTCCCACAATCCATCGACAATTAGCTTGTCCGGACCTGGCGGCGTCATTGCCCCTTCCAGACGGCCGAACGCCGATGCCATCACCGACTGGCTGGCGCTCTTGATCGAAATCGCCTGCAGACCATCAGAACCGATGGCGGCCTCTGCCTCGCAGATCGCGCCGGGGCGGTACATGTCGTGCGTCATGTCTTCTTCGCGCGTCCAGGTTACCTGAACCGGCTTGCCGTCAGCCTCTCTGGCAACGCGCGCAGCGAGGATGGAGAAGTCCGTCTCGAAGCGGCGGCCAAACCCGCCACCGAGATAGGTGCTGACCACCTCGACGTTCTCCGCCGGAATTGAGAAGATGGCGGCCGCCTGCTGCACGATGGAGGTTGGGGCCTGATTGCCTGACCAGATCGTCAGCCGGTCGCCCTGCCATTGCGCCGTGGCGTTCATCGGTTCCATGCAGGCATGGGCAAGGTAGGGTGCGGTGTAGCGCGCCCGTATCACACCGGAATTGCCGGCAAGCGCGCTGGCCGCATCGCCGTCATCGCGCATGTTGAAACCGTCGCCGGTCTTCAGCGCTTCTTCAATCTTGGCGAAGATTTCATCTGTGCCAGCCGGATAAAGCGCTTCGGCCCATTCAGGCTTCACCGCATCCGCTGCCTTGAAGGCAGCCCAGGTGTTGCTGGCGATCACCGCATAGCCGGTGCCCAGGTTCACCACCTTGACCACTCCAGGCATCTGTTCTGCTGCAGAGGCATCAATACCTGTCATGGCAGCACCCTGACGCGGGTTCATGCGCACCGTGGCGAACAGCATGTCGGGCAGCCGCACGTCAATGCCGAAAGTGGCCTTGCCGGTCACCTTGGCTGCCATGTCGAGCTTCGGTTGTGCCTTGCCCAGGTATCGCCATTGCTCGCGCGGCTTGAGCGCCACACCGGCCGGCACCTTCTGCCGGGCCGCCTGCTCTGCCAGCTCGCCGTAGGTCAGCGACGTGGCCAACGCGGGATCGATCACCTTGCCATTTTCTGTTTTCAAGGACGCCGCTGGCACAGCCCATTGTTGGGCTGCGGCGCTGACCAGCATGACACGAGCCGCAGCGCCGGCTTCACGCAGCTTGTCGAATGCATCCACGGCAGAGCTTGACCCGCCGGTTGCCTGCATGGCCAGAAACTTTGCAATCACGCCCTGCATGCCGCGCATGGCCTCGGCCACGAACGAATTGTCAAACGCGGGAAACGGTGCGCCCTCTTCCAGCATGGCTGAGTTGTAGTAGGCCTTGGCCGCAGGCGCGAACTCGGTCTTCACGCTGGCAAGCTCGACATCCAGCTCCTCGGCAATCATGGCCGCGAGCGTGGTCAGCATGCCCTGCCCCATCTCGGCGCGCGGGATGACCATGGTCACCGTGTTGTCTGAGGCAATCTTGATGAACGGCGTGAACACGCCCTCGCCCGGCTTTGCTTCAAGCGGGTTGGGATAGGGCTTGTTGTACATGTACCAGCCAACGGCAACCCCGCCGGCAATGGCGGCTGAACCAAGCAGAAACGTGCGGCGCAGAATCTTTCCCATGAGATCAGGCCCCCGCCAGCTTCTTGGCCGCTGCATGAACGGCCGCACGGATTCGCGGGTAGGTGCCACATCTGCAAAGGTTACCGGCCATGGCCTCGTCGATGTCCTTGTCGGTGGGCGACGGATTGGCCTCGAGCAAGGCCTTGGCTGCCAGCACCTGCCCCGACTGGCAATAGCCGCACTGGGCAACCTGGCCCTCGACCCACGCCTGTTGCACGGCACTCAGGGTGCCGTCCTGTGCTGCCAGACCCTCGATGGTGGTGATGTCGCCAGAGACACTGCCCACCGGCGTGACGCAAGAGCGTACCGGCTCACCGTCCACCAGCACCGTGCACGCACCACACTGGGCGATGCCACAGCCAAACTTGGTGCCGGTCAGGCCGGCCACATCCCGTAATGCCCACAGCAACGGCATGTCCGGATCGGCATCGAGCTCAACGGGCTTTCCATTAATCGTGAGGTTCATGAAGAGACATCCTGCTTTGCGATTACGTCAGAGATAAGAAGCCCGCCGGTGAGCCGCAACAAACAACTTTGCCAGCCTGTGAAACTTTTGGCACAGTACGGATCCCGCCGCAGCCAATCAGGACTTTCATGACCGACGACGCCGATCATATCGCCCGCCAATGTGCCGATGCCATGTGGGCCAGCGACACAGCCACACAAGGCCTCGGCATGACGCTGGACAGCGTGCGGGCAGGCCATGCAGTTCTGTCGATGCCGGTGCGCGAGGACATGGTCAACGGCCACGGGACCTGTCACGGCGGGTTCATCTTCACGCTGGCCGACTCCGCCTTCGCTTTTTCGTGCAACACCTACGATGAACGCACCGTGGCGCAGCATTGCTCCGTGACCTTTATCGCGCCTGCAATGCGCGGCGAGCTCCTGACGGCTACAGGCCGCGAGGTATCGCGCACCGGCAGGTCAGGCATTTACGACATCACCGTCACAACCGCTGACGGCAAGCGCATCGCCGAATTCCGCGGCCATTCGCGCACCATCGGCGGCAGCATCATCAACCCGGACAAATGACATGATCGACCGCAACACATACACTGCCATGACAGACCCGATCGAGACGGCGTCCCGGGACGAGATCGAAGCGCTGCAACTGCACCGGTTGAAGAACACCTTGGCCCACGCCTACGACAACGTGGCGCATTACAAGAAGGCATTCGACCAGGCGGGGGTGAAGCCTGCCGACCTTGAGAGCCTGTCGGACCTTGCCAGGTTTCCGTTCACCGTGAAAACCGATCTGCGCGAAAATTATCCGTTCGGCATGTTCGCCGTACCGGAAGACCAGGTGGTTCGCATTCACGCCTCATCGGGCACGACCGGCAAACCGACGGTGGTGGGTTATACGCAGGCGGATGTCGACATGTGGGCCGAAGTAATGGCTCGCTCGATCCGCGCAGCTGGCGGGCGGCCCGGCATGAAGTGCCACATCTCCTATGGCTACGGGCTGTTCACTGGTGGACTGGGCGCACACTACGGCGCGGAGCGGCTCGGGCTGTCGGTTATCCCCGTGTCCGGCGGCATGACTGAGCGCCAGGTGCAGCTTATCAACGACTTCAAGCCGGAAATCATCATGGTCACGCCGAGTTACATGCTGGCCATCCTCGATGAGTTCCGCAAACAGGGCCTGGACCCGCGCGAAAGCTCGCTGAAGATCGGCATCTTCGGCGCAGAACCGTGGACCAACTCCATGCGCGAAGAGATCGAGCACGCTTTCGACATGGACGCCATCGACATTTATGGGCTGTCCGAGGTGATCGGGCCGGGCGTTGCCCAGGAGTGTGTGGAAACCAAGGATGGCCTGCATATCTGGGAAGATCACTTCTACCCCGAGATCATCAATCCGGAGACCGGTGAGGTGCTGCCCGATGGCGAGCAGGGCGAGCTGGTGTTCACTTCGCTGACAAAGCAGGCGCTGCCGATCATCCGCTATCGCACCCGCGACCTGACGCGCCTGCTGCCCGGTACGGCACGCACCATGCGGCGGATGGAGAAGGTTACGGGCCGGTCCGACGACATGATGATCATTCGCGGGGTGAACGTGTTCCCGACCCAGATCGAGGAGTTGATCCTGCGCGCCGAGGGCTTGAGCCCGCATTACTATATCGAGCTGGGCCGGGCCGAGCGCATGGACACCATGACCGTCAACGTCGAGGCCCTACCCGGCACCGCTGCCGAAGACGAACGCATCCAGCTGGCGGCCGAACTGCAGAAGCTGATCAAGAACAACATCGGCGTGTCATCGACGGTGCACGTGGTCGAGCCCGAAAGCATTGAACGCTCCATGGGCAAGGCCAGGCGCATCATCGACAACCGGCCGAAGGAGTGATGCGGGCCGGACCGGCTAGCGCGTAACGATCTCCGGCCCCATCAGGCTGTAGGGCAGCCAGGTCGACAGCCCCGGCACATATGTCACCAGGATCAGGAAGCAGAACAGCACTGCCACGAACGGCAGGGCAGCACGCACCACCTGCACCAGCGACATGCCGGTGATACCCGACGTCACGAACAGGTTAAGCCCGATCGGCGGGGTGATCATGCCGATCTCCATGTTGACCACCATGATGATGCCCAGGTGTACCGGATCGACGCCAAGCTCCATGGCAATCGGAAATACGACCGGTGCCACGATGAGCAGCAGGCCGGAGGGCTCCATGAACTGCCCGCCCAGCAGCAACAGCAGGTTGACCGCGATCAGGAAGGTGAACCAGTTGAAGCCTGCCCCAATCATCCAGTCGGTGATGGCCTGCGGAATGCGCTCTGATGTCAGCACATGGGCGAACAGCAGTGCATTCACGATGATGAACATGAGCATGATGATGGTTTTGGAGGAATCCACCATCACTTTGCGGGTTTCATCGTTGAACATGGTACGCAAACTGTTTCGGCCCATCAGCACCAGATTGCGGCCCCAGACCGGCAGTGAAGCAAGCAGAAAGCGCGGCAGGTTGAGCGGATTGGATTGCGGATCGCGCCAGATTGCATAGGCGAACATGACAACCAGCGACAGGCCAAGACCGGCGAGTGCCCGGCCGCCAAATGTAACCCCCTCCCATTCAGAGGCTACAAAGAAGGACAGGATCATCCAGACGAAGAAGAACGATAGCGCATAAACCAGCGCAGAAAACCCGATGCGCGCTTCACGGCCATCACTGTCTCGCACCCATGGCTCGTCCTTCATCGGCCCCATGTCGCGATAGACGAACAGCGCGATGAAGAACGAATAGACCGCAGCCACCGCTGCAGCTTCGGTGGGCGTGAACACACCACCATAGATGCCGCCAATGATGATGATGATCAGGAACAGGCCCCAGCCGGCTTCCTTGCCGCCTTCGAGAATTTCTCCAAAACCCTTCCACTCTTCCGCCGGCAGGTTCTTGAACCGCGCCATGACGTAGATCGCCAGCATCAGCATGGCACCGGCAACAAGCCCCGGCACGACCCCGGCCAGGAACATGCGGCCCACCGACACGTCGGTCGCAGCAGAATAGACGACCATCACGATGGACGGCGGAATGAGGATGCCCAGCGTGCCGGCATTGGCGATGACGCCCGATGCAAACTCCTTGGTGTAGCCGACCTGCCGCATACCGGCGATGGCAATGGTACCGATGGCCACCACGGTCGCTGGCGACGACCCGGAAAGGGCCGCAAACAACATGCAGGCCAGCACCGACGCCATGGCAAGGCCGCCACGGAAATGACCGACAGCAGCAATGGCAAAACGGATGATGCGCCGCGCCACGCCACCGGTCGACATGAACGAGGACGCGAGAATGAAGAACGGGATCGCCAGCAGCGTGTAGTTCTGCGAGGCGGTGAACAGTTGCAATGCCACCGACGACATCGAGTCGGTAGAGAAGAACGCGATGATGATAATGCTCGACAGCCCCAGCGCCACGGCAATGGGAACGCCGAGAAACAGCAGCACAAGCACAAGGGCAAAGAGAATACCAGCTTCCATGACCGTCAGTCCTTCAATGCGCCCTGGTTTTCAGCAACCAGTTCTTCCGCCTCGTGCCCGGCAACAATGAGCTCGCGCTTGCCGGTAGCGATCTGAACAACGGCCTCGAGACAGCGGAACACGAACAGCCCCAGCCCGATTGGCAGCATCACGTAGGCAATCCAGCGGTGCACCCGCTCCTGCAGGCCAAATGCAGCCTGCATCCATTCCGGAAAGCGCAAATCGTCCAGCCCGATGCCAACCTTGTAAAACTTCGACCAGTAGGTGATGGCACCGCCGGAAGTCTTGGCGCCTATGGCCTGCATCCAGTCGGCCGAGAGCAGCATCACGCCATAAGCCACGCCACATAGCGCACCAAAGATGGCAACAGCCTTGAACAGCGGCTTGGGGAACAGGCGGATGGCTGCATCGACGCCCAGATGTGAGCCGGTCCTGATGCCGTAGCTCATGCCGAACAGGATCATCCAGGCAAACATGATCCGCGTGAATTCAAGCGCCCCGCCCCAACCGGTATTGAAGCCGTAGCGGGCAATCACCTGGAAGAAGGACACCAGAGTTATGATGGCCAGAAGGATGGCGAGAAAGTTTTCTTCAAACCGCGCAATCAATTCCGGCCGCACCCGCTCCAGCAGGAAAAACGCGACCACGATTGCCAGTGTTATCAGCCCAATCAGCATGCCCCACCCTCCAGGCCAGATCTGCTTGATTGCGATACGGCTCATGCAAGCCGTACCGCCTCATTGCAGGGTTGGCTTTGCGATCAGTCGTTGCTGGCAGCAGCAGCGTCGATCAGGTCTTTGCCAATGTCGCCTTCGAACTTGGTCCACACAGGCTTCATGGTGTCGACCCAGGTCTTGCGCTGTTCAGGCGTCAGCTCGCGGATGGTGCCACCGGCCTTGATGATGTTCTCGCGGTTCGCCGCTTCCTTCTTGGCGACAGCGCCATTGGCTTCCTTGGTGACATCCTTGAGAATCTGCAGGAACTGGGTGCGGACATCTTCCGGCAACCCGTCCAGCCACTCCTTGGAGGTCACAACACCGTAGGCGAGCACCTGGTGGTTGGTCTCGGTCACGCCGTCCTGCACCTCAAAGAACTTCTGGGTGTAGATGTTCGACCAGGTGTTTTCCTGTCCATCCACCACACCGGTCTGGAGCGCGCCATAGACTTCCTTGAAGGCGAGCTTCTGGGCAGAAGCACCCATCGCCTCGATCATGGCCACGGCAACGTCCGAGGTCTGGACGCGGAACTTCAGGCCGTTGGCATCAGACGGAACCATCAGCGGCTTCTTGGCCGAAAACTGCTTCATGCCGGAAATCCAGATGCCGAGCCCCTGGAAGCCCTTGTCGTTGACGGCGGACAGCAGGCCATTGGCAGCGTCGGAGTCGAGGAACTTGTCAAACGCGATCAGGTCCTTCCACAGGAACGGAAGATCGAAGAGGCGATACTTGAGCGTGTAAGCCTCAAACTTTGACAGCGATGGTGCTGCCAGTTGCACGTCGCCCAGCAGAAGGGCCTCCATCACCTTGTCATCATCGAACAGGGTGGAGTTCGGAAAGACCTCCATGCAGGCCTTGCCGTTCATGTCCTTGTTGATGCGTTCAGCAAGCAGCGTGGCGGCGTCACCTTTCGGGTGACCTGTAGCCTTCACCACATGGGAAAACTTGATGACCATTTCGCCGTCATCGCACTGGGCAAATGCACCAGTCGCAGACACGGCCAAAAGGCTGATGGCGGCAGCAGCGGCTTTAAAGAACTTCATTTTGGGCTTCCTCCTGGTTAATTCCTTATGTGCAACGGAGCATGAGACTGTTACCGACATGCCCCGGCGCTTGTGCCCGTTGGACGCGTTTCCCACCGCAGTTTCAAGCCAAACCATGGATTTGTGCGGCGCGAAATGCTTATTGCAACGCAAAAATGGGTGAAAATCGTAACATTGGTGCAAAACGATTGTTACCGATTCACCCCACATCCATTGCAGCAGAGGCTCAATCGCTGGTGAAGTCTTCTCGCTTCAGACCATGCCGCTGCATCTTCTCATACAGTGTCTTGCGCGACAGGCCGAGCCGCTCATAGACGGTCCGGAGGCTGCCATTGCTGGCCTGCAACTCCGCCATGAGCACAGCCTTCTCGAACGCCGCCATTCTGTCCGCCAACTTGCCAGGCAGCCCTGCCGCCAGTTCACCAGCCTCGGTTTCCAGGCCCAGCACAAGCCGCTCCGCCCAGTTGCGCAATTCACGGACATTGCCGGGCCACTCCCGCGCCGATAGCGCAGCCAGCAAATCGCCCGACACATCGGGCGACGGCCGCCTCAACCTGCTGGCAGCATCGCTGACCAGTTGCAGGAACAACCGGGGAATGTCATCTCGCCGTTCGGACAAGGCGGGCAGCGCAATGCCTACGGCATTCATTCGAAACAGCAGATCTTTGCGCAGACGTCCCCTTGCAACCTCTTCATCGAGATTATGGGACGTGCTGAATATGAAGCGCGCGTCCAGCTCAATGGGGTCATTGGAGCCCGCACGGCAAAATGAGCGTTCATCCAGCACCTGCAACAGTTGCGCCTGCAATTCAGGGCTCAGTGCGGTTACATCTTCCAGGAAAATGGTCCCGCCTCGGCCATGCTCCAGCCGGCCGGCACGGG
Source organism: Anderseniella sp. (assembly GCA_033722845.1). Classification (GTDB taxonomy): domain Bacteria; phylum Pseudomonadota; class Alphaproteobacteria; order Rhizobiales; family Aestuariivirgaceae; genus Anderseniella. Next base: position 16,211 of record JAWVYF010000012.1, read on the forward strand.
ACCGCACCGCACCGGGAAAGGCACCTACTTCATGACCGAAGATTTCAGAAACGGCAGAATCGTCTGGCAGCGCGGCGCAATTGATTGTCACAAACGGTTTTTCACTGCGCGCCGATACATCGTGCAATGCACGCGCGGCCAGCTTCTTGCCGCTGCCGCCGGGCCCATGAACCAGCACATCAGCCTGCGTTGACGCAATCAGTCTGATACGTTCGCGCAATGCCAGCATGACCGGAGTACGCCCGACAAGCCGCTGGTCGAGCGTATCACCCTGCTCCATCCCCTGACGCAAAGACCGATTTTCCAGAATCAGACGGCGCCGGTCCAATGCCTTGCGGACAACCTCACCCAAGTGAGCAGTTGAAAACGGCTTCTCGATGAAATCATAAGCCCCGTCGCGCATGGCCCGGACAGCGAGCTGAACATCGCCATGTCCGGTAATCAGGATGACGGGAATGTCCGGATCAACTTCATGAATCTGCTGCATGAATGACATGCCGTCCAACCTCGGCATGCGAATGTCGGTGATGATGGCACCCGTCAGCCTGGGATTGACTTCACCAAGCATCCGGTCGGCCGCCGGGAAGCTGCGCACATGAAACCCGGCCAGTTCCAATGCCTGCGTCGTGGACGCCCGGATATCATCATCATCGTCGACAAACAGCACCTGTCCATGCCCGGGCATCATTCGGCAGCCTCCGTCCGGGATGCCGTCGCGGTCTTCAGTCCGATGCGGAACAGCGCGCCTCCCCCGGGATCATTGCAAACGCTGAGACGGCCACCAAAGTCCTTCACGATATTGTAGGAAATCGACAAGCCAAGCCCCAGTCCCTTGCCCACACCCTTGGTTGTAAAGAATGGATCAAATATGCGTCCCACGACCCTTTCATCAACACCGGGACCATAATCACGCACCAGTATTGCGGTCTCGTCGCCAGCCGACTCGGTAAATATCTCGATACCTCTTTCAGGCGCTTGCTCACTGGCATCAATGGCGTTTGAAACGACGTTCATCAACACCTGCTGCAGCCGGACCGTTCCGGCCAGCACGTGCAGGTGTTCATCGGGCAAGTGAACCCTGACCGGTACCCCTGCCTGACGCAGCCGCGCGCCCAGAAATTCAATTGTCTCTTCCACCACCGCCCTGACCGGAACCGGCCTCGGTCTTTCATCCGGCTTGCGGGCAAAATTGCGCAACCGCCGGCTGATCGAGGCTAGCCGGTCGGACAGCTTCAGCACCTGCTGGAGGTTTGCACCGGCCGTTTCCGGCTGACCACGTTCAAGAAACACGCCGGCATTCTCGGCATAGGTCTTGAGGGCTGCAAGCGGCTGGTTGAACTCGTGACTGAGCGCTGCCGACATTTGCCCAAGTGCCGCCAGCTTGCCTGCTTGCACAAGGTCTTCCTGGGTGCGCTTCAGTTCCTCTTCAGCCTGCTTGCGCTCCCGGACCTCCAGCTTGAGCTTGGCGTTGGCCGCATTGAGATCTGCTGTGCGTTCGTCCACCCGCTGCTCAAGTTCGTCACGGGCCAGCTTCTGAAGCCGCAAGCGTTCAGCCAGCTGGTTGCGGCGCGACATCAGCAATGCGGCACCTGCTCCGGCCAGTAAAACCAGCAAGACCGCGATGGTACTGACAATAGCCGCTTCCCGGCCTGCCGCGACAGTGCTTGCAAGAACCTGCACAGTCCACGAAGGGCCAGCCATCTGACGGGTCAGCACAATGAACTGACCGTCTCCGAGCAATTCGCCCTGGACAATGGGCAGGTCCTGATGCTGACCGGCGATGCGGGAGCCAAGCTCGGTTATCTCGGCGTTCGCATAACGGCGCGAGCTTTCCAGAGCAGCCAGCCGCTGCGGGTTCAAAGGCTGAACCGACTTGTACAGCAGATCCGAACGGCCCGACATGAACACCACATCATCGTCGCCGGTGACCAGCACAAGATGATCCCCACCGCGCCAGCTGTCTTCGATACGATCAACGGCAATCTTGACCGTCACCACTCCTATTGTGTCAGCGCCCAGTTTCACGGGTGCCGAGAAATAGTAGCCGCGCTTGAGCGACATGGTACCCAGCGCATAATACTGGCCAGCCTTACCTGACATCGCCTGCGTGAAATAAGGCCGGTAATTGTAGCTCTGGCCTACGAACGATGTGGGCAGCTGATGGTTGCTGGCTGACAGCGTCAGGCCGGTCCGGTCCAGCACATAGATATCGGAAGAGCCGAGCAACGTGTTGACACGCTGCAATTCCATCGAAAGCTGGTCCCGCAAGGCCTTTCCTGACGGGTTGGCGAGGACCCGTCTGATGTCGGCACGATCGGCAAGCAGCTGAGGCAGCCGCTCGTATCGCTCAAGCGCGCTTGATATGCTGGCCACTGCCAGGCGCAGTGTAACCTCGCCGCGTGCTTGCGTCTCATTGAGGAAATAGCGTTTGGCATAGGTATAGCCGATCACTCCCACCGCAACGGCAATGAGTACCGTGACGACAAGGAGCAACCACCACTGCCTCCTCGATTTACCAGTTGTGTCCATGGTCCGTGATCTTGCAGCCGCGGCACTCCATTGTGAAGGGAGTGATTACGCTGCCCCAAACAGCTTGAGCGCCTTGAGCACGCCAAGCCGCGGCGATGACAGCACAGGCAGGCCGAGCCCCTTGAGCAGCGGTTCCGCCGACGCCATCGAAGCCTGCGCCAGTACGATGCAGTCCGGCTTGCTTGCCTCGGCAACCGGGTTAATCGCCTGTACGATGACGTTTGCATAGCGGTTCATCTCGCCCGCCTCGAAATGGGGCCAGGCGCCCTCACACATAACCACCTGTGGTTCCACACTCATGCCCGCCTTGCTTGCTACATCCGCGAGCAGATCCATTGTCGGGACACGCGTGCTTTCAAGGCACATGGCCACCAGCGGACGGTTCCCATGTTCGAGGGCAGCTTCCATCAGGGCCCGGTCGATGCGGACGACCGGTGCGTCAGCAGACGCGGCGGCTTCTGCCGCGCCACCAATGCTCGAGCAGGTGCACACCCCAACACCGTTGCGTGCAAGCTCTGCCATGCCGGTCCGGATTGTGTCGTGCAGGCGATCCGACATGCCCTTGTCACGAGCCTCGTCCAGCCAGCCCTGCTCAACCCTGTGCCGGCGCGCCATGCCGGGCGCCAGTTCATCCATCAACCTGTCGAACGTGGCAACATGAACATCACCGGTATGCAGAAACGAGATCATGCAGGAATCCTTGAGGCGATCCACCTGGCAAAGTCATAGTTCGGCCGCTCAAGATGGGACAGGTGCCCCGGCGCGGCAAACTGTGAGCACAGGCCCTTGTAGACCTTCTCCGTGCACCCCCGGTCTTCGACATTCACGTCGTCGAGCAAGGACTTCAACTGCTCGAAGTGCTTGCGCGCATCCGGATCGTTGACGAAATCCGGCGACATGCCGCCGCCGAATATGATGCTCACCTGGCCTACTCCCTTGGGATGCAGTGACAGGTACCAGAAATAGCCCGGCGTCAGGGTGATCAGCAGGCTCGGATAAATCGCCAGCAGTGTGGTGGTGCGCCGCCACTGGCCTTCCAGCCGGGTGTTTGACGGGTGCGCCAGGGCAATCTTCAGCGAGTCATCCTTCAGAATGAAATGGTAGTTGAAGGCGTCCTTGCCCGGCGGGCAGTCCATTTCCTCAAGCTTTGACAAACCGCCAATGGTGCCGGCATGACAGACCGGCAAGTGGTAGCTCTCCATGAAGTTCTCGGCCAGCACCTTCCAGTTGGTGTCCCACACGTGCGTCTCATGGAAGGTCTCGGTGTAGGTCTCCATACCGTACTGGCCAATCAGTGCCTCGACCTCGGCAAGGCTGTCATTGACCGGTGGCGCATCGGGGTTAAGCGATACCATGATCCAGCCAAGCCATTCTTCGCATCGCACCTGAGGCAGCTTGTAACCATCCTTGCAGAAGCCTTCATTGAGGCTCATGGCCGGCGCGCCGCGCAACGAGCCGTCCAGATTGTAGGTCCAGGCGTGATACGGACACACGATGGACTGGGTGTTGCCGGAGCCCGACAGCAGCGTGGACATGCGATGCAGACAGACATTTGACTGCGCACGCAAGTTGCCGTCGCGGTCGCGGATGACCATGACGGGCTGACCGGCAAGCTCCAGCGTGGTGTAATCGCCGGGGTTTGAGAGCGCACTTGCCCTGCCAGCGCAAAACCACTCCCGCGAGAAGATGTGCTCAAGTTCCAGCGCCAGAAAGTCGTGCGACGTGTACACCGACGGTGGCATGGCGCGCGCCTTCTCGAACGGCACTGCAACATTTTGCTTCAGTTCCTGCGCGGCATTCAGGCGACCTTGCATCACATTCATTCTGGCACCATTGCATTGCTTGCTTTCGGCCAAAACTCTGCTAGATCGAACGCGGATTTGCAACATGATCGCCGCTTGGGACCCGTGCGGCGGATACAACAGGGGCAACATTGCATGGCTTGGTCACCGGACGTTACAAAGGTCAACAGCTGGAACGAGTGGGATCCGCTCAAGCACGTTATCGTCGGTGTCGCCACCGATTGTCACATTCCACCTGCCGAACCGGCGCTGGACGCCAAGGTGCCCGAAGACTCAGACATGCGTGGACAGTGGGGCAAGCGCCCGCAGGACACCATCGACCGTGGCAACGAGCTGCTCGACAACTTTGCCGACATGCTGAAGAAGCGCGGCATTCGCGTGGACCGGCCCACCCCGACTGATTTCTCGTTGCCCGTCACCACGCCGGACTTTCACACCGACAGCCAGTTCGGATGCATGCCGCCGCGTGACGTGCTGCTCACCGTCGGCAACGAGATCCTCGAAGCCACCATGTCGTATCGCTGCCGCTGGTTTGAATACCTGTGCTATCGCCCGCTGATGCAGAAGTACTGGGAGGAAGATCCGAATTTCCGCCACGAAGCTGCGCCAAAGCCACGCCTCACCGACGCCGACTATCACGCAGACTATCTGTCCGAAAAAATCGGCATTCAGAAGCGGTTGGAATGGACGGCGGAGAAGTTTTTCGTCACCACGGAAGAAGAGCCCCTGTTCGACGCCGCAGACGTTTTGCGCTTTGGCAAGGACCTGGTCGTACAGCATGGCTTTACCACCAACCTCAAGGGCATCGAATGGCTGCGCCGGCATTTCCCCGATCATCGCGTTCATGCGGTGAACTTCCCCGGCGATCCTTATCCGATCCACATCGACGCAACGTTTACGCCATTGCGGCCGGGGCTCATCCTGAACAACCCCAACCGCCGGTTGCCGGATGACCAGCGCGAATACTTCCATCGCAATGGCTGGGAGATTGTTGATGCGGCCCAGCCCGCACACAACTCGCCGCCGCCCCTGTGCTATTCGTCCACCTGGCTGTCCATGAACGTTCTGGTGCTCGACCCAAAGACGGTTTGCGTTGAGAAGTCGGAGGTCTATCAGGCCGAGCAGATGGACAAGCTGGGCATGGAAGTTATCGAGGTGGAACTGCGCGACGCCTATGCGTTTGGTGGTGGACTGCACTGCTGCACCGCCGACGTCTATCGAGAAGGTTCTTGTGAGGACTACTTCGCGAAGGGCTGAAACCGGCTGCCGGCAAGTTGACGCCGGTCAATGCCGGAGGTGACAGGCCCGCAGGATACTTCCGAAGCGTGTTTCACAAACCGGACGCGCGCAGGCACGGAGGTACGACCGGGCGAATGTGTTTTTCGGCAACGGCAAGTTTTGCCCTTTCCGGTGCGCTGGTGCCAGCCGGGCTGCTCTGCCTTTACAAGGCACGCAATCTGGGACCGGGCTGGCTGGCGTTTGCATCTTTTCCGCTGGCATTCGCGGTGCAACAGGCACTGGAGGGCATGGTCTGGCTGGGCCTCGAAACAGCCGACGGCCTGTTGACACACATTGGCACCACCGGTTCCTGTTCTTCTCTCACTTTTTCTGGCTGATATGGGTGCCCGTGTCGGTTTACCTGCTGCATCGCGATGACGAACAGCGACCGCCCGGTCTTGCTGCCTTCATCGTGGCAGGGGCTGTTCTGGGCATCGTCCTTTACGCGCCAGTGCTGTCGCTGGAAGGATCCATTCCGGTGAGCACCCGCAGCGGCTCGATCAGTTATCAGGTTCCACTGTTGATGGAGGAGTCTGAACTGGCCCGGTTTGGCTTGAAGCTGGTCTACTTCGTTATCATCGTGGGTTCACTTGGTGTGTCGAGCGAGCGCCGCATCCAGGCTTTTGGTGGCATCATTGCCCTGTCATTGATCGTGACCGAACTCTGGTTCGCCGAAGCTTTTGTGTCGGTGTGGTGCTTCTTCGCTGCC
>JAWVYF010000013.1:0-22382 GCA_033722845.1 Anderseniella sp.
CTGTTCAAGGACATACCGCTTGAACGGATGAATACCTCAATGACCATCAATGCCACCGCTGCATGGCTGCTGGCGTTGTACGTGGCCGTCGCGGAAGAACAAGGTGCGGACCGCAAGGCCCTGACCGGCACGACGCAAAACGACATCATCAAGGAATACCTGTCACGCGGCACATATGTGTTTCCGCCTGAGCCGTCGATGAAGCTGATTACCGACACGATCACCTGGTCGTGGGAGCAGTGCCCGAAGTGGAACCCGATGACTGTGTGTTCCTACCACCTGCAGGAAGCTGGCGCCACACCGGCTCAGGAGCTGGCTTATGCGCTGGCCACGGCAATATCCGTTCTGGACGGTGTCAAGGCTTCGGGCCGGGTGGCGGAAGTAGACTTTGCCAAGGTCGTTGGGCGGATCAGCTTTTTCGTCAATGCCGGCATCAAGTTCATTACAGAACTCAGCAAGATGCGGGCCTTCACAGAGCTTTGGGATGAGATTTGCCGTGATCGCTATGGCGTCGAAGACGAGAAATTGCGCCGGTTCCGCTATGGCGTGCAGGTCAACTCGCTGGGCCTGACCGAGCAGCAGCCGGAGAACAACGTTTACCGCATCCTGATCGAGATGCTGGCGGTAGTGCTGTCCAAGAATGCCAGGGCGCGTGCGGTGCAGCTACCAGCCTGGAACGAGGCGCTGGGGCTGCCAAGAGCCTGGGACCAGCAGTGGTCGCTGCGGATGCAACAGATCATGGCGTTTGAAACCGACCTGCTGGAGCATGACGATATTTTTGATGGTTCTGAAGTGATCACCAACAAGGTCGAAGCGCTCAAGTCAGCTGCACGCGATGAGCTGGCGGTGATCGAGAAGATGGGCGGGGCCGTGGCTGCTGTCGAAAGCGGTTACATGAAAGGCGAACTGGTCAAGTCCAACGCTGAACGCATCAAGGCCATCGAAGAAGGACGCGAGACCGTGGTTGGCGTCAATGCTTACGAAACCACTGAGCCCTCGCCACTGTCTACTGGCGATGGTGATGCCATCCTGACCGTGCCGGAGCATGTGGAACAGGAGCAGATCGAGCAGCTCAAGGCATGGCGCAAACAGCGTGATGCCGCTGCAGTAAAGGCCGCGCTCGAAGATCTGAAGCAGGCTGCTGTCGAAGGTCGCAACATCATGGAGCCGTCGATTGTCTGTGCGAAGGCCGGCGTCACCACGGGCGAGTGGGGGCAGACGCTGCGGGACGTTTTCGGCCAGTACCGGGCACCAACCGGTGTTGGCACCGTGGTGCAGTTGTCTGGCGAAGACTCCGAAGCTGTTCGCAAGCAGGTCCAGGCGCTGTCGGCGCGCCTCGGTGTGCCGGTGAAGTTCCTCGTTGGCAAGCCGGGCCTCGATGGTCACTCGAACGGGGCCGAGCAGATTGCCGTGCGTGCGGGCGAAGTAGGTATGGAGGTTGTCTACGAAGGCATCCGCCTGACACCGGAAGAAATCGTGTCGGCGGCCATTGAAGAGCAGGTGCACGTTGTTGGCCTGTCGATCCTGTCCGGCAGCCATGTGCCGCTGGTGCGTGAGGTGATGAGCCGGATGCGGGAGGCTGGCCTTGACAAGGTGCCGGTGGTAGTCGGCGGGATCATTCCGGACGAGGATGCGCGAGTGCTCAAGCAAATGGGCGTGGCGCGAGTCTATACCCCGAAGGATTTCCGGATGACCGGCATGATGGGTGAGATCATTTCGCTGGTTGAACGCCGTATGGACGACGCTGCTGCCTGATTGCTCTAGCTGGACCGGCGCAGAACAACCATGCGGGTGTCCGGTGCCCTTTCCGGAATAACCGCCTCGACGGTGTCGCTCAATGTGTCTGCCGGCAAGCTGGCCATGATCCGGGCAATACCTTCATCTTGCCAGACCGTCATTGAAATTGCGCAAGCCAGTACGCCGCCAGTCTTGGCGATCTCAAACAGCCTCAGGAATCCGGCAGCGCCCACGTGACCATGCACGAACGTACCGGCACTCACAATTGCATCATATGCCGGTTCTGGCGCCCCAAAGTCTTGATTGAGATCAGCCTCTGCCAGGTGGCGGTAGACCCCTTTGTGCCGGGCGACGGCCAACATCTCAGGCGAGATGTCGATGCCATCTATCAGGCGGTACCCGCGCTCATGCAGCAAGCTGCCAAGCATGCCTGTTCCGCAACCGGCATCCAGAATACTCAGACCCGGATGGGGCGGGCAATGTGCTTGCAGCAATTCGGCAACGCGGGCTGATCCGGTTACGCCCAGACTGCCATAGATGTCATCATCGTAGTGCTCTGCCCAGTGCGCATAAAGCTCCCGGGCCTCGGTTGCGCCGGCGATGCTGCGGGCGCGTCGAAGCCGCTGCATGGGTGTTTCATCAGCACCGCTCATAGACATTCAGCCAGCTGTCCGGTTCGGCGGACGTCTTGTAGTTCACTGCAGGTTGATGAGAGATGCATTTGGCAATGCCATCATGGCTGATGGCTGCAAGTTCAGCCTCAAATCCCATGTCGTGCCAAACCCCTGCATTGACCGAAAACGCGAAGCAACCTCCCGGTTGGAGCAACCTGAAGATTTCGCGCAAGGCGGCAGGTCCGACGTGACCATGAGTGAAGGTGCCGGTGCAGATGGCGCACGCGTAGCTGGCCGAGGGCAGGCCTAGAGGTTTGGTCAGGTCCGCTTCGATCAGGTTTCGATAGATGCCGTGACCTGCAGCTACTTCAAGCATTTCTGCTGAGTAATCGAGCCCGTCGATGATCTTGAAGCCGTGGCCAGCAAGGGCCAGGCCGGCCAGGCCAGTGCCACATCCGATATCTATTGTAACCGCTGACTTGTCCTGCACATGGTTGGCCAGTGCGTCAGAAACCAGAGCCGGGGACAAATACCCAAGACCCAGCAGCATGGTGTCTTCGTAGGTGTCTGCCCAATCGCGATAAAGTGCATGGGTTTCGTCGTCAGACTTCAGGTCATAGGCGCGCTTCAGGAGATCGGCAGCCTTGCCATCAACGCCGTCGGGTATTCTGCTGGAACCGCTCATGACAACAGTGTATCGGATGGCTTCGGTTTGACAACGGACATGAGGGACGTGGGCGGGGCTGACCAGATGATCGATGTGTTCAACACGGTCGTGCCAGTGTTCACGCTGATCCTGCTTGGATTTGGTGCGGGTCAACTAGGGTGGTTTGGCGAAGGTTCAGCACGTGGACTTTCCACCTTCGTGTTCTCGTTCGCCATCCCCGCCATGCTGTTCAAGGCGATGGCCACATTCGGATTGCCGTCCTCGCCGCCATGGGCTTTCTGGGGTGCGTTCTTCGGGGCTGTCGTTGCTGCCTGGCTTCTGGCGATCTTGCTGTCCCGCCATGTGAAGGGCCTCGGTGGTGCAGGTGGCGCACCGGCAGCGCTTGGTGCGGGTTTCGGCAACACGGTAATGCTTGGGCTCCCCCTTGGGGTTGCGCATTACGGCGAAGCCGCTTTGCTGCCAATGGCGCTGATCCTGGCCGTTCACCTGCCATTGCAATGGCTGGCGGCAACAGTGCTGGCGCAAACGGCTTTGGTGAGCGGCGGTTCATTTGTGAAGGCGCTTGGCAAGGACCTGTTTGGCAACCCGATCATTGTTGCCATTGTCGCTGGCACCGTTTGGAACCTCAGCGGAGTTGGCTTGCCAAACCTGGCAGACACCACAATTTCGCTGTTGTCGCAGGCCGGTGTGCCAACCGCCCTGTTCGTGCTCGGCCTGTCATTGTCGAGGTTTGGCCTGAAAGGAAACCGGGCTGCGGTTGCCGTGCTGCTCGTGATCAAGCTCTTGGTGATGCCGGTGGTGGCATGGTGGCTGGCCACCGTGGTGTTTGATTTGTCGAGGGTCGAGGCGGGCATTGCCATTCTGTTTGCCGCCTTGCCAGCGGGCGCCAATGCCTATCTCTTTGCCGAACGCCAGGGCCACGGAGCAGCAGCTGTGTCAGGCGCCATTGCCGTGGGCACGGCGTTGTCCGTAGTGACGCTGTCTGGCGTTCTGGCGCTGCTTGATTGAGTACGGTCAGAACCCGAGCTCAGACCTGATCTCTTCGGCGGTAATGCCGGCTTCCCGTAGCGATGCAAGCGAGCGGTCTCCCGCGCTCTTGGAGAGCTTGCGGCCGGTGTCGTCCGGTATCAGCCGGTGATGGATGTAGCTCGGCCGCGGAAACTCCAATATCGACTGCAGTACCCGGTGAATGGATGTTGCGTGAAACAGGTCCTGCCCGCGGGTGATGTGGGTAATGCCTTGCAGTGCATCGTCGTGCACCACCGCAATGTGATAGCTGGTGCCTATGTCCTTGCGGGCCAGAACCACATCTCCCCAGCGTTCAGGCTGGCAAATGACCGTTCCGGTCTGGCCGTCCGGACCCTCGCCCAGCTCAGTGAATACGAGGTTCTCGCCTGCCGCTACAATAGCCTTGGCCATGTCGAGCCTGAGCGCATAGGGCTCGCCGGCGGCCATGCGGCCCTGACGCTCAAAACGTGTCATCAAGCGGCAGTGGCCGGGATAAATGATTGCGCCATCGGGGTCCGGCGGTCCCTCGTGGGCATTGAGTTTGGCGCGTGTGCAAAAGCAGGGATACAGCAGCCGCAGGCGCTCCAGCCGGTCGATGATCGACGTATATTCATGGAAATGTTTCGATTGCCGGCGAACCGGTTCGGGCCAGGTCAGGCCAAGCCAGGCCAAATCTTCGTAAATGCCGTTGACGAACTCCTGCTTGCAGCGAAACGTGTCGATGTCTTCTATGCGCAACAGGCACTCGCCGTCATGGAGTCTCGCCTGCTGCCAGCTGAACAGCGCTGAATAGGCATGACCGAGATGCAGCCTGCCATTGGGGCTGGGGGCGAACCTGAACTTGCGTCCTGCCATCTTGTTTTGCCATGTCCCTGGTTGCCGGGTGAGTGCGACTGGTTATAGTCCGCCTTCATGCAATCAAACGCCCATTTGATCAACTCGCTGCAGGACCTGGAACACGCCTGTGCAGAGCTTGTCCGGCTCGAGCCGCGGTTCGGTCAGTTGCAGGCCCGCAATGGCACGCCCCGCTTGCGCACCCGTCCGGCGGGGTTGGAAGGGCTGGCATGGATTGTGACCGGTCAACTGATTTCGGCGCAGGCGGCGCACGCGATCTGGCAGCGCGTACAGAATGTGCTTCATCCATTTGAAGCCGAGCGAATTGCAGCTTTGCCGGTAGATGAGGTGGCCGCCGCCGGGCTGACCCGGGCAAAGGCCAATTGCATCATCGGGGCGGCACAGGCTGTGTGCGAAGACAGATTCAGTTTCGACGCGCTTGCGCCGCTGGAGGACAGTGCCGCCAGTGCATGGCTGATGCAATTGAAGGGCATTGGCCGCTGGAGCGCCGACATTTACCTGATGACATGCCTTGGCCGGCCCGATGCCTGGCCAGCTGGCGATCTGGCGGTGCGGGCCGGACTGCAGTCGTTTCTTGGGCTGGATGCATTGCCGCCGATTTCCCAAATGGAGGGCCTGGCCCGGGACTGGCAGCCGTGGCGAGCCGTGGCGGCAAGATACCTGTGGGATCACTACCTGGCCGAGCGTGGGCTGAAAGGCCTGTAGCCAGCCTGTTTTGAAGCGCCAATCCGCAGGCCGGAACGGCGAAATTTCTGGCCTTCACACGTTCGTTGCACAAGATATAGTACACGCAACTTGCCGTTCGCACACACTGTAACCGAATCAGGGGAAGGAACGTGCTGCACGCCAACGTCGCGCCGGAAAGTTGTCCGGCACTTGTGCTGAATGCCGACTACAGACCGCTCAGCTATTATCCGCTGTCGCTGTGGTGCTGGCAGGATGTGGTGAAGGCGGTGTTTCTGGATCGGGTCGATATCGTTTCCGAATACGACACGATGGTGCGCTCTCCCAGTTTCGAGTTCAGGCTGCCATCAGTGGTTTCGCTGAAGTCATATGTGAAGCCGGCAAGGCATCCGGCATTTACCCGGTTCAACGTGTTCCTGCGCGACCGCTTCACCTGCCAGTACTGCGGACAGGGCGAGGATCTGACCTTCGACCACGTGGTGCCGCGCTCGAAGGGCGGGCAGACAACCTGGGACAACGTGATTACCGCGTGCAGCCCCTGCAACCTGCGCAAGGGCAACAAGATGCCGCGTGATTGCGGCATGCATCCGGCCAGCCAGCCGATCAAGCCGACCGTGCATCAGCTGCATGCGAACGGGCGGCACTTTCCGCCCAACTACCTGCACGAAAGCTGGCAGGACTATCTCTATTGGGATACGGAGCTCGATCCGTAGCGATAGGTGCTGCGGGCGCCGGTCACTGCCATGCCGGCCAGCACCAGTGAGATCACCACGTTCCAGCCGGCAAACGACAGGCCAAGGAAACGCCATTGCGCATCCGAACAATTGATGACGCGTGCCTTGGAGAGGTCGGGCAATCCGCCGGACAGCCCTGCACCGGTGGAGCATGCGTCCGGCCCGGCCCACCAGCCCCACTCGACGCCTGAGTGATACGCGCCCAGGCCAGCGTTCATGAGCATGGCGAGCACCACGGCAACAAAGCCCCAGCGAACAACATCAATGTCGGCTACACCGGTCGAAAGCCGGATGGACACCAGTGCGAGGACGGGCAGCGAGAAGTAGTAGGCCCAGCGCTGCTGCAGACACAGTGCGCAGGGTTTGTAGCCGCCGATGATCTCAAATCCCCAGGCGCCTATGATGGTGGCAGCCGCAAGCGCCAGGGTGAGCAGCGCGATGTTTCTGATCTTTTCACGAACCGTGGCCATGGGAGAAATGCTACTGCCTAAAACAGGTATTTCACGGCGGCAAATCCGCCCACCAGCGCAATGCCGCCTGCGAGCGTCAGCCAACCGAGGTATTTTTCGATGAAGACGCGCATCGGCTCGCCCAGCCACCAGAGCAGTCCGCAGACAAGGTAGAAGCGCAGTCCGCGAGAGATCACTGACGCTGCAATGAAAATGGGCAGCGACATTTCAGTCACGCCGCTCATCAGCGTGATGACCTTGTAGGGAAACGGTGTCAGGCCAGCAAAGAACACGATGGGCAAGCCCCATTCGTTGAACTTGTCCTGAAATCCGACGAATTTTTCACCGAGGTTATAGAAGTCGAGAATCCACTGGCCGAGCGTATCGAACAGGAACATGCCGATAGCGTAACCAGCCAGGCCGCCCAGCACCGAGGCAATGGTACAGATGGTGGCATAAACCCATGCCTTGTGTGGCTTGGCCAATGTCATCGGGACCAGCATGGCATCGGGTGGAATCGGGAAAACCGAGCTTTCGACAAACGACACCACGGCCAGGTACCACTTCGCGTGGCGGTGGCCTGCCAGTCTCATTACCCAGTCGTAGAACGATCTCAACATGAGCAATGGCAATACCCACGCGGGGTTGATTTGTCCATCAGCCTGTTGCGCTCGCTCAATGCACCTGTTGTTTGCTGTTGACGGTTGCGTTGGCGGCCCTATAGTCCGGCGCGATTTGAGGGCCCCTGTGGCGGAACTGGTAGACGCGGCAGACTCAAAATCTGTTGCCCGCGAGGGCGTGCTGGTTCGAGTCCGGCCAGGGGCACCATGTTTTCTTCCGAGCTTTGTTTTGCCGATCTGGCCCGCGTTGACTTGATCAAGGTCATGGCAGGCATCCGGCCGCCTCATTCCAATGCTGCCATTGATTGCGGGCGGTATTGGGTGTTAGGCATGAGGCAACGATCCGGGGGGACGTATGACAAGCAGATGGAGTTCGTCTTGCTGACCAAGAAGCTGTCCAGAACCCCGGTTGTGTTGTTGCTTGCGCTTTGCATGCTGATGTTGCCTGCCATGCAGGCCGTCAGCCAGGCAGCCAATCCGGTGTTGGTATTCGATGTTCGTACCGGCAAGGCAATTGTGGCCCGTGACGCCGGTAAACCCTGGTTCCCCGCGTCACTTACCAAGATCATGACCGCCTACCTGACTTTTCAGGCCATCGAGCAGGGCAAGATCTCACCCAATACAAAGTTCAAGGTTTCGAAGACGTCATCTGCACCACCGCCCAGCAAGATCGGCTTCAAGCCCGGCACTCAGGTCAGTGTGGATTTTGCGTTGAAGGCATTGCTCGCCTATTCGGCAAATGACATGGCAGCATTGCTGGCTGAGGGCATTTCCGGTTCGCAGGCCAACTTTGCCCGGCTGATGAACGCAACTGCCAGGCAACTCGGCATGACGGGGTCGCATTTTGTCAATCCGCACGGGCTTTATGACCGCCAGCAGGTGACCACCGCGCGGGACATGGCCATCCTCACGCAAGCGCTGCTGTCGCGTTACCCGCAGGCACGATCCTACTATTCGGCACCCTATGTTCAGGTTGGCAAGAAGCGGCTGCGCAATCGCAACTATCTGCTCAAGATCTGGGACAAGGCAGACGGGCTCAAGACGGGCTTCATTTGTCCCTCGGGTTTCAACCTTGTGGCCACGGCCAATGTTGGCGGCCGCCAGATCGCGGCGGTGGTGTTTGGCACGCGCAGTGGAAAGGCGCGGGCCCACAAGGCCAAGGTGGTGATGGAGAATGCTGTTGCCTACCAGGGGTCGGCTGCCCTTTCATCCATCCAGAACCAGGGCGGAACGCCGCCCAACCTGCGCAAGACGGTGTGTGGCGGCAAGGGTTTGCGCATGGTGAACGCCTCGCAGTTCAACGGCTGGGGCGCTACCTTTGGCAAGTTCAAGAGTGCCGCCGAAGCAGAGGCCGTGGTCAGCGGTATGGAGGCAGTTCGCGGTTCGGTCATGAAGGGTGCATCAGCCGGGGTGGTTCGCATACCGTTCACCAAGGACTATGTGCCGGTGTCCTTTGCCATGTCGCAGCGCGATAGCCAGTCGCTTTGCCAGCAGGTGCAGTCGGCGGGTGGGGCGTGTGATGTTGTGTCACCTGCCACGTTCGCATCGTTTGCCGACCTTGCCGCGCGGGAAAAGAACAAGGGTGCGAAGCCCAGCCAATCCGCCAGTCCGTCTCCCACTTCGAGTGCCTCCACCAACTTCTCAGGCCGCAAGTTCAACACAGGCCGCAAGGAGCGTGTGCCTGCCTCGAGCCGCTAGGTGGGGCTGCCGGTGCGCTGACAGGCTGAACGGGGGATGCTTGCATGAGTGCAACAGGCAAGGGGATCGTATTCGCTTTGCTCGCTGGCTTCGTCTACGGCCTTGCCCCGCCCTTCACCCGGCTTGCTTTCGTTAATGGCGTTCCCGCAATCGAGACTGCTTTCTGGCGCGTGTCTGCGCTGGTCGTATTCGTCGGCATGATTGCACTTGTGATGCGGTGGCGTTTGCAGATCCCTCAGGGTGCCGGCAAGCTGTTGGCGCTGATGGCATTTTCCACAGGCGCAATTTCAATCGGATACCTCGGCGCTGTGCAGTTCATTCCGGTGGCGCTGGCGGTGATCATCTTCTTCACGTTTCCGATCCTGATCCTGATCCTGTCGCCGATGATAGAAGGCCGCAGGGTGACCTGGCAGCAGATGGCCATAGGGGCGGTTGCCTTTGCCGGTTTGCTCGTGGCGCTGGGCCCAAACCCGGGCAATGCCGACTGGCGCGGGCTCTGCCTTGCCGTGCTCGCGGCCAGTGGTGCGACGACGCAGTTCTTCACGGGCCGGACGCTGTCTTCGAAAATGAGCCCGTTGCAATTCGGGCTGCTGGCCCACATTGCCATCGTGCCGGTGGTCGCGGTCCTGATTGCCTTGATGGGAGGAGAGTTCAAAACCGTTCTCGCACCTGAAGGCATCGCAATGACTGGCTATCTGGCACTTGCCGTGGTGGCGTTATCCTATAGCGGCGGTTACTTCTTCCAGATGTATGCTCTGAAGTCGGCACCGGCATCTGCCGTCGCACCTTACTTCAACATCGAGCCGGTCACATCGGTGGCCTTTGCAGGCCTGTTGCTTGCCGAACCGCCCATGGCAGGTGAATTGGCCGGAGGAGCACTCGTGCTGGCTGCGTTGTTTGCAGCGGGTCTTGCCGGACGAACGCAACGCTGGCAAGACTGACGGCGAATTGCGCAAAGCTGCTCAAGAGGTTTGCCAGATGGCTGACATTCTGCCTGTTTCCGTCCTGACCGGTTTTCTCGGGGCGGGCAAGACAACCCTGCTCAATGCATTGCTTAAGGACCCGGCGCTTGCCAATGCTGCCGTCATCATCAATGAGTTTGGCGAGATCGGACTTGATCACCTGCTGGTCGAAACCGCCGATGACAATGTATTCGAGATGTCGTCCGGCTGTCTGTGCTGCACCATCCGCGGTGATCTCGTCGACACATTGCAGGACCTGGCAACGCGCCGGGAGGCTGGCGAAGTCAAGGCATTCGATCGGGTGATCATCGAGACAACAGGACTGGCCGACCCTGCACCAGTGCTGCAAACACTGATGAGCCATCCCGAATTGCTGAAATGCTACCGGCTAGAAAACGTTGTCACGGTGGTGGACAGCGTGAACGGGTTCTCGACGCTGGATGCTCACGAGGAAGCCGTGCGCCAGGTGGCGGTCGCAGACCGGGTTGTGCTGACCAAGACCGACCTCCTGACGGGCGTGGAGGGTGAAGACATGCTGCACGCCATCATTGGCCGGGTACGCAAGCTGGCGCCGTCAGCACGGATTCTGTCTACCCATCGCGGTGAAGCGACGGCGGCGCGGTTGTTCGACCTGGATGGCGAAACGGGCTCACGCGAAGAGCGCGTCCGACGCTGGATGGCGGCCGATGCCTTTGAAGGAAGCCGGCGCAGTTCCCGCCGCCGCAAGAACCAGGGTCACCAGCACGACGATGATCACGCGCACGATGGACACGACCATCACGATCATCATCATGATGTGAACCGGCATGACGAGCACATTAGCTCGTTCTGTGTCTCGACACCTCATGCCATCGGGAGAATGCAGCTGGAGCTTTTCATGGAGCTTTTGCAGAGCTATCACGGCCCCAACCTGTTGCGCATGAAGGGCATTGTGAAAATGGAAGATGACCCGGCGCGGCCCATGGTGCTGCACGGCGTACAGCATGTGATGCACCCGCCCGAGCGGTTGGCGCGCTGGCCGGACGGTGACGAGACTACGCGGCTGGTCTTCATCACCCGCGACATTGAGCGCGCTGAACTGGAGAACCTGCTGAAGGCGTTTACCGATCCCATCACCGGAGGTGCCGAAGCGTTTTCTGACGATACACTTTCGCTTCGCAGGGGCAGTTGAACCGATGATTGATTTTTATGGCCTGAAAAACTGTGACACCTGCCGCAAGGCGCGCAATTGGCTGGACACCAATGGCATGGCGAACGCGTTCCACGATATTCGAGAGGCCGGTCTGGACGAGGTAACCGTGGCTGATTGGTCAGAGCAGGTCGGGTGGGAGAAACTGCTCAATCGCAAGAGCACCACGTGGCGGAACCTGCCAGAAGGTGACAAGGCGGACATAAACAAGGCAAAGGCAGTGGCGCTGATGGTTGCCGAGCCTGCCCTTATCAAGCGGCCGGTCATGGTGCGCAGCGGCAAGGTCACGAGTGGCTTTGACGCTGATGTGCGGAGCGCTCTGGAAGCTGAAAGCTGAACACCTTAGCCAGGCGAGACAACCGTCAGGCTATGCGCCGCAGTCACTTGGCATGAGTTTTTCTGATGATAAAGACCATGTCTCCGTTCTCTTCACCAGACCAGATAAGCTCGTTCCCGCTCTCATTGCAATAGTGTGGAAAGTCAATTGCAGCAGCCGGATCAGTTGCAATAATTTTCAATGATTCTCCGGACTTAACTGAATTCAGCCGTTTGCGTGCCTTAAGCACTGGTAGCGGGCATTGCAGCCCTCTCGTATCGATTTCGTGGTCATGATCCGGGCACATTTCAGATCTCTCAGGTATAACATTTAATTCTGTCTGGCGAGATTGGCAGGTGTTGCGTCGCAAACGGCTAAACGCCATTATGTCGCAATCTGCTAATCCAGCCGTGTACGCAAGGACACAGTGTTGTCCAGTCGTTTCGCACGAACGCGGGGAAAAGTCATGAACAAGCATTCTGGCAGCGACAATTTCAAGCCGATCCGCCCTGGCCGTGGCGGCAAATCCAAGGGACGTGCATTCCCGAAAGGCCGTGTGCTTGATCCGGTCGCCCACGATGAAGTGATCGCCATGCTGGAGCCGCACCGCCCGCTCAAGCGCGACATGCTCATCGAATATCTTCACCTCATTCAGGATAATCACGGCTGCCTGTCGGCCGGTCACCTGCATGGCCTGGCTGAAGAAATGCGCTTGCCGCAGGCTGAGGTGTTCGAGGTGGCGACGTTCTATCACCACTTCGACGTGGTGAAGGAAGGCGAGAAGAAGCCGGCCGAGATCACCATCCGGGTCTGTGACTCGCTGTCGTGCGAAATGGCCGGCGCTCAAGACATCATCAAGGCGCTCGGAGAAAACGCCCCGGAGAACGTCCGAGTGGTGCATGGTCCTTGCATGGGCCTGTGCGATGTGGCGCCTGCGGCGGCCGTGGGGCAGAACTATGTGGGCAACGTGTCTGTAGAGAAGCTGCAGATCATGGCCCGCAATCGCGAAGTTCACCTGGAGTTGCCGGCCTACCAGTCGCTGGACGAGTACAAGGCCGAAGGTGGCTACGAGCAACTCGCTGCGTTGCGCGGGGGGTCGAAATCGCCGGACGAGGTCATCCAGACCTTGCTGGACGCCGGCCTCAAGGGGTTGGGCGGAGCAGGCTTCCCGTCCGGGCAGAAATGGAAGTTCGTGCGTGCCGGAGAGGGCCCCCGCTATCTGTGCATCAATGGCGACGAAGGTGAGCCGGGCACGTTCAAGGACCGTTATTACCTTCATGCGCGCCCGCACCAGTTTCTCGAAGGCATGCTGATTGCCGCATGGGGTGTCGATGCCTCTGCGGCCTACATCTATCTGCGTGATGAATATCCAGCGGCGCGCCGGGTGCTGCTGAAGGAAATCGAGAAGCTTGAAAGCGCTGGCATTGCGCCGAAGGGTTTCATTCACCTGCGCCGCGGTGCAGGGGCCTATATCTGTGGCGAAGAAAGCGCCATGATCGAGTCGCTGGAAGGCAAGCGCGGGCTGCCACGGCATCGCCCGCCCTACGTTGCGCAGGTCGGCCTGTTCGACCGGCCAACGCTCGTGCACAACATCGAAACCGTCTACTGGATGCCGAAGATCCTTGCAGAAGGCTCGGACTGGTTCGCACGCCAAGGCAAGGGCGACGATCACAAGGGGCCGCGCTCCTACTCAGTGTCGGGCCGGGTCAAGAACCCGGGCGTGGTGCTTGCTCCGGCAGGAACTTCGGTGAACGAGCTGATCGAGATGTGCGGCGGCATGGCCGACGGCCACAACTTCAAGGGTTATCTGCCGGGCGGTGCATCCGGCGGTATTCTCCCAGCGTCCAAGGGTGACATCCCACTCGATTTTGGCGGTGAGCTGGCCAAGCTTGGCTGCTTTGTCGGCTCGCACGCAATCGTGGTGTTGTCCGACAAGGACTCGATGCGCGATGCAGCGGTCAACCTTCTGAAGTTCTTTGAAGACGAGTCGTGTGGCCAGTGCACGCCATGCCGCGTGGGCTGCGAGAAGGCCGTGAAGCTGATGCAGAAAGGCCCGTGGGACGAGGCGCTGCTGAGTGAGCTGACGACGGCCATGGCTGATGCCTCCATTTGCGGTCTGGGGCAAGCCGCACCCAACCCGATACGCACCGTCATGACGCACTTCAAGGATGACGTGTCGTGATCAGATTCATTGCACTGTCGGCAACGACAATCAGCGCCAACGGGCACGGCGGTCACGCCGGCCACGCGCACTAGAAGTCTCTGGAGGAACGAAAACATGTCGGCCAAGACCATCAAGTTTACGCTCGACGGACGTGAAGTCGAGGCGAAGGACGGCGAAACCATCTGGCAGGTGGCCAAGCGCGAAGGCACGTCAATTCCGCACCTGTGCTGGCGCGATGAGCCCGGCTACCGGGCTGACGGCAACTGCCGCGCCTGCATGGTCGAGATCGAGGGGGAGCGCGTACTTGCAGCCTCGTGCATCCGCAAGCCGGCAGACGGGATGGTGGTGAACTCGCAGAACGAGCGCGCCAGCACGGCCCGCAAGATGGTCATCGAACTTCTGATGGCCGATCAGCCGGATCGTGAAGATGCCCATGACCAGCAGTCATCGTTCTTCAAGTGGGCAGATGCCATGCAGGTGGACGTCTCGCGTTTCCCGCGCGACGATGCGCCGAAGCCGGATGTGTCGCACCCGGCCATGGCTGTGAACCTTGATGCCTGCATTCACTGCAACCTCTGCGTCCGTGCCTGCCGCGAAGTGCAGGTGAACGACGTGATCGGCATGGCCTTCCGTGGACCGCACGAGAAGATCGTGTTCGACTTTGATGACCCGATGGGCGCGTCTACCTGCGTGGCGTGTGGCGAGTGCGTTCAGGCCTGTCCGACCGGTGCCCTGATGCCGAAGTCGATCGTAGATGAAAACCAGCGCGGCAGTCGCGGCGCTGAGCGCGAGGTCGACAGCGTGTGCCCTTATTGCGGGGTCGGGTGCCAGATCACCTACAACATCCGCACTGACGAGAAGACAGGCAACGAATACATAGCCTATGTCGAGGGCAAGGGTGGGCCAGCCAACGAGAACCGGCTGTGCGTCAAGGGCCGCTTCGGCTTCGACTATGTGGCCTCGCCGGAGCGTCTGACCAAGCCGTTGATCCGCAAGCCGGGGCTTGAGAAGGGCATCAACATGGACCCGCTCAACCCGCTCACCCACTTCCGGGAAGCGAGCTGGGAAGAGGCGCTGGAATTTGCTTCCAAGGGCCTTCGCGATATCCGTGACGCCCATGGCGGCAATGCACTGGCAGGGTTTGGTTCGGCCAAGTGCTCCAACGAGGAAGCCTATATCTTCCAGAAGCTGGTGCGCACCGGTTTCGGCACCAATAATGTCGACCACTGCACCCGGCTTTGCCACGCCTCTTCCGTGGCTGCGCTGATGGAGACCATCGGCTCGGGCGCGGTGACAGCACCGTTCACGGCAGTGAAGGATTCCGACGTCATCGTGGTGATCGGTGCCAACCCGACTGAAAACCACCCGGTGGCAGCAACCTTTTTCAAGCAGGCGGCGAAGCGTGGTGCGGAGCTGATCATCATGGATCCGCGCGGCACCGCAATGAAGCGGTACGCCAGCCACATGCTGCAGTTCAAGAACGGCGCTGACGTGTCGCTGCTCAACGCCATGATGCATGTCATCGTTGAGGAGAAGCTCTACGACCAGCAATACATCCAGGCCCACTCGGAAGGCTTCGACAAGCTCAAGGAGCACCTGAAGAAGTTCAAGCCCGAAGACATGGAGAAGATCTGCGGCATCTCGGCTGAAGAAATCCGCACCGTGGCCCGCAAGTATGCGACCGCCAACGCGGCGATCATCTTCTGGGGCATGGGCGTATCTCAGCACACCCACGGCACCGACAATGCCCGCTGCCTGATTTCGCTGGCGCTGATGTGCGGCCAGACCGGGCGGGCCGGTACCGGGCTGCATCCGTTGCGTGGCCAGAACAACGTGCAGGGCGCGTCCGACGCAGGACTCATCCCGATGGTGTTCCCTGACTACTCCAAGGTGGGTGATCCGAAGAATCTCGAGAAGTTCGAGAAACTTTGGGATGCCAAGCTTGATCCCCAGCCAGGCCTGACTGTCGTGGAGATCATGGATGCCGTGCACAATGACCAGATCAAGGGCATGTATATCATGGGGGAGAACCCTGCCATGTCAGACCCTGATGCCAATCACGCCCGCGATGCGCTGGCCAAGCTTGATCACCTTGTCGTGCAGGACATCTTCCTGACCGAAACCGCGATGTTTGCCGACGTGATCCTGCCGGCCACGGCCTGGGCGGAGAAGGACGGTACGGTGTCGAACACCAACCGTCAGGTGCAGATGGGCCGCAAGGCGATCAACCCGCCCGGTGAGGCGCGCGACGACTGGTGGATCACCCAGGAGATCGCCCGCGGCATGGGGCTGGACTGGACCTACAATGGCCCGGCCGACGTGTTTGCCGAGATGAAGCTCGCCATGCCGTCGCTCGACAACATCACCTGGGAACGCCTGATCACCGAAGACGTGGTGGCCTATCCGTGCCCGGCACCGGACCATCCGGGTATGGATATCGTGTTCTCCGACCGGTTCCCGACGGCCTCCGGCCTTGGCAAGATGGTGCCCGCAGAAGTGCTGCCGCCGGATGAGCAGCCTGATGCGGAGTACCCTTATATCCTGTCCACCGGCCGCCAGCTGGAGCATTGGCACACGGGCTCGATGACGAGGCGTTCCTATGTGCTGGATGCCGTCAACCCTGAGCCGGTGGTTCAGATGAGCACCCGCGACATTCTCAAGATGGGCATTCAGCCCGGTGACATGGTGCGTATTACCAGCCGCCGGGGCGAAATCGAAATCATGGTGCGCGAGGATAATCAGGTTCCGCCGGGTGCCGTGTTCATTCCGTTCGCCTTCGTTGAAGCTGCTGCCAATGAGCTGACCAACCCGAAGCTTGACCCGTTTGGCAAGATTCCGGAGTTCAAGTTCTGCGCCGTCAAGGTGGAGCCTGCTTCCGGCGGTCGCATGGAAGCGGCAGAGTAGGCGTCAAATCTACGATGGGCCGGATCAGGTAAAGTCCGGCCCGTGCACCCAGCAGGTCAGGGAGTGGCGCTCGCCCTTGGTGACAGGCGTCACCCGATGCAGCACGAAGCTGGCAAACACAATGGCGTCTCCGATTTCGCGGCTGGCCGCAAAGGGCTGACCTGCGGGGTTCAATTGCAGCTCGCCACCTTCATAAGTGCCGGGTTTGCTCAACTGGGCAACGATCGTGAGTTTGCGCCGCGCCGCCAGTGGCCCGCCGCCCCGGTCAGAATGCCAGTCGAAGTGCCCTTGCTCGTTTGCGCCATAGGTCGCCACTTGCAGCTTTTCGTCGAAGCCGTCCAGCCTGAACCCGAAACTGACCCGGTTAGCCTCAGCGACGGCATCGACGATCCGGTCCATCACCCACTTGGCCGTCCCCGCATCATCCAGCCAGGCGACGCTGGCGCGGCGGATATTATGATGCATGGCACCACCCACCAGCGAAGCCGCGCTGCGGTCGCTCCGGGATGAAAGCCGGATGATTTCGCCGGTCTCGGCCTCCGTGAAGAGTGACTTGATGATGTGGGCAAACATGATGGCCATCACCTATCCCGGCGGCGGCGTGCTTGTCTCACTTGCCTGCGACCATGATCGTGTCGCAAAGCGGCGATGCTTCCGTCAGCAGGAATGCGCTTTGTTGCGGGCCCTTCGATGCTATACACGGAGCGCAATTCGCGAAGGACAACGCATGGCGGTTCTGAAGAAATCAAAACTCATTGGCCGGGTCGCCTTGCTGCTCAGCAACCCGGACCGTAAAGCGGGTCTGGAGAAACAATCCGTGCCCCACCTCGACATGGTGTTCGACGGTATCGTGGGCGATTGTCATTCGGGCAGGATCTACAAGTCTGACTCACGTCTCTTGCAGCAATACCCGCGCGGCATTCCAATTGCCAACACCCGGCAGGTCTCCATCGTATCGGAGGAAGAACTGGCTGATGTGGGGCGGGAAATGGAGACAGGACCGCTGAAGCCCGAGTGGCTGGGGCCCAACCTGGTAACAACCGGCATTCCGGATCTTACCCTGCTGCCACCATCAACCCGCATGATGTTCTCCTCCGGCGCGACGCTGATCGTCGATGGCGAGAATGCGCCATGCCGGCAAGTGGCAGATGTCATCGAGATACATCATCCGGGCAAAGGCTGGCAGTTCCCGAAACTTGCGCGCAACAAGCGCGGGCTGGTGGCCAGGGTGGAGAAAGAAGGCGGCATTGCCGTGGGCGACGAGATCGTGCTGCACATTCCGCCACAACGGATATACTCTCACGCATGAACAGACTTCACGACATATCCGAGTTTGCCATCGTACCTGACCCGGACGATGAGAGGCTGTCGCGCGCCGTCACAGGTGTCGATCAGACCGGTGCCGAGGTCGAGGCGCACGTGGTGCACGAGCGTCCGCTGACGATCTTTCTCAATTCACAGGAAATCGTCACTGCCATGACCATCGGGGACCATCCCGACTGGCTGGCCGTGGGTTATCTGCTCAATCAGGGCATGCTTAAAGCTGACGATGAGATTACCGGCATCGACCATGACGACGACCTCGAGGTCATCGTCGTGCGTACAAAGCGAGAGACGAACTTCGAAGAGAAGATGAAGAAAAAGACGCGCACTTCCGGTTGCGCGCAAGGCACGGTGTTCGGCGACATGATGGAGAATTTCGAGACCATCGAGTTGTCAGGCGACGCCACCATCAGAACAAGCTGGCTCTATGAGCTGACGAAGAAAATCAACACGGCGCCGTCCTTGTATCTAAAGGCCGGAGCCATTCATGGCTGCGTCCTTTGTCAGGGAGACAGGCCGCTGGTCTACCTGGAGGATGTCGGACGGCACAATGCGGTGGACAAGATTGCCGGATGGATGTTCCTCAACAAGATCTCGCCGGATGACAAGATTTTCTACACCACGGGCAGGCTGACCTCAGAGATGATCCTCAAATGTGCGGCCATGCGCATTCCGATCCTGGTATCGCGGTCGGGCTTCACCGCGTGGGGCGTGGACCTTGCCCGGCAGGTCGGCATGACGGTAATTGGCCGGGCGCGCGGCAAGCGGTTCCTGGCGCTGTCGGGGGCGGAGCGCATCGTTTTCGATGCAGATCTTTCGCAAGTTGAGGACGAAGACCGCAAGCATCGCCGCAAGGGGGCAGGCAATGATGATTGAAGTTGCCGGTTGCGTTCTGGCAGGAGGCCTTGCCCGGCGTATGGGGGGTGGCGATAAGGGCTTGATCCGGCTGGGCGGCCGGCTGGTGCTTGATCACGTGCTGGACCGGTTCCAACCTCAGGTGTCGGCTTGCGTGCTCAATGCAAATGGCGATCCGGCACGTTTTGCCAGCTATGGCCTGCCGGTGGTGGCGGACAGCGTTGAAGGGTTTGCCGGGCCGTTGGCGGGGGTGCTCGCAGGGCTTGAGTGGGCGCGTGACAACACCGGTGCGCGGTGGGTGGCGACTGCAGCCACCGACACACCGTTTTTCCCTGAAGATTTCGTGGCGCGGATGCTTGCTGCAATGGAGGCCAACGGGGCCAACATGGCGTGTGCCGCCTCGAATGGCCGGCATCATCCGGTGTTCGGGCTTTGGCCTGTTGGTCTGGCGGATGACTTGCGCCACGCCCTGGTGGAAGAAGGCATTCGCAAGGTGGATCTGTGGACCGCCCGGCACAAGCTGGTGGCGGTGGAGTTCGCCGCAGATCCGCATGATCCGTTCTTCAACGTCAATCGGCCGGAAGACGTGGAGCAGGCCGAGCGCATTGCTGCGGAGTTTGCGGCATGAGCAAGCAACGCGTCATCGGAGTGGCCGGGTTCAAGAACGCCGGCAAGACGACGCTGGTTGAGCGTCTCGTCACCGAGCTGACGGAGCGTGGCTACAGGGTGTCCACGATCAAACATGCACATCACTCGTTCGATATTGACCACGAGGGCCGTGACAGCTTCCGCCATCGCAAGGCGGGCGCTTCACAGGTAGCTGTGGTGTCCGGTGCGCGCTGGGCCATCGTTAGCGAACTGCGTGGCGAACCCGAGCCTTCACTGGAGGATATGCTCGCCAGGCTGGATCCGTGTGACCTGGTCATTGTCGAAGGCTATAAGCGCGATGGCCACGACAAGATCGAAGTGCGCAATGTCGCTGACGACAAGCCACGGCTCTATGACGAGGATGACACCATCGTGGCCGTTGCTGCCAACGGCCCTGTCGAGGATTGCCCGGTGCCGGTCTACAGCCGTGATAACATTCACGCGCTGGCAGATTTCATCTGTGGCCGAACCGGGCTTGTGGAGGTTCCGCAACTGGCATGACCCGCAAGCTGCTTGATGACTGTTTCCTGCACGACAAGGACAGATTGCGTCACGACGATGCCGTGGCACTGATCCGTGAGCGTTTGACATGTGTGGCCGATGTGGAAGCAGTCTCGCTGGAGCTGGCTCACGGCCGGGTGCTGGCTGAAACAATTACCTCGCCGCGCAACATTCCGGCATTCAACAACGCGGCAGTGGATGGATATGCCTTTGCCGGCAGCGATCTTGCGCCGGATGCTGATACACGGCTTGAAGTGGCGATGCGCGTGGCGGCGGGCCATGCGCCGGCCGTTGCGCTCAAGCCGCGGCAGGCGGCGCGCATCTTTACTGGTGCGGTTATGCCACAGGGTGCCGATACCTGCATCATGCAGGAAGACACCACGCTGGATGGGGATGCCGTTGTCATTCCGAAAGGCCTCAAGCCGGGCGCCAATACGCGCAAGGCGGGCGAGGACGTGAAGTTGGGCGAGGTTATGCTTCAACCGGGTGAGCGTTTGCGGCCGCAGGACGTCGCGGCCATTGCGTCCACCGGTGCCGACCGGGTCAAGGTATACGCACCGCTCAAGGTGGCGCTGATTTCAACCGGCGATGAAATCGTCCGTCCGGGCAATCCGCTTGGCAAGGGGCAGGTGTACGACTCCAATCACCATCTGCTGCGCGGCCTGTTGCAGACGGTGGGTGCGGATGTCGCCGACTATGGCGTGATTGCCGACCGGCGTGAGGATGTGGAGCAGGCTGTGGCGCAAGCGGCGGAGGAGTGCAATGTCATCCTCACCACTGGCGGTGCCAGCCGGGGCGAGGCAGACTTCATCGTCGAGACCATACAGAAGCTCGGTTCGCTCCATGCCTGGCAACTGGCCGTCAAGCCGGGTCGTCCGCTGGCCATGGGGCAGGTGGGCGATTGCGTGTTTTTCGGCCTGCCGGGCAATCCGGTGGCCGCCTTCGTGACGTTCCTGCTGTACGCCCAGCCCATGTTTGCCCGGTTGCAGGGGGCGCACTGGGCGCCACCGCAGCGCTACCCGCTGCCTGCCGGGTTTGCTATCCCGAAAAAGAAGACGGACAGGCGCGAGTTCTGGCGTGGCTGGATCGAGAACACACGTGATGGTGCGGTCTTGCGCAAGTTCGAGCGTGATGGATCGGGTCTGATCTCGGGCCTTCGGCAGGCTGGCGGGCTGGTCGAGGTGCCGGAAGAGGCGTCTTCCGTTGCTGAAGGCGACCTGCTCGGCTTCATTCCGTTCAGCGAGTTCGGCATCTCCTGAACGCTGCGTATGTCGCAATTCTGATGTGCCCGGTCGTTTGACTTCACGCGTGTTGAGCCTGATTCACTATGGTCTGGTGCAGTAATTGGCATCGGGCCTCAAGGAGTAGGGTCATGAAATCGCACGCTCGGGTTGTTGTTATTGGTGGCGGCGTCGTCGGTGTGGGCACGCTGTATGCGCTGACGAAGAAGGGCTGGACTGACGTTGTCCTGCTGGAGCGTAACGAACTGACCTCGGGGTCCACCTGGCATGCGGCCGGCCTGCTGCCGCTGTTCAACATGTCCTATTCGGTCGGCAAGGTGCACCAGTACTCGCTCGACCTGTACTCGAAGCTCGAGGAAGAGACCGGCCAGCATGTGGGCTTGCGTCAGGTGTCGAATATCCGCCTGGCCCAGACAAAGGATCGCTGGGACGAGTTCATGTACTATGCAGGCATTGCCGAGACCATTGGCGTGCAGGTCAACATTCTCACGCCTGAACAGGTCAAGGAAATCTGGCCGCTGTGCAACACCGATGGTCTGCTCGGTGCCATCCAGCACCCGAACGACGGTTATGTACAGCCGGCCGACCTGACCCAGGCCATGGCCAAGGGTGCACGTGACAAGGGTGCGCAAATCCATCGCAACACCCGCGTCATCGCGATTGAGCAGAAGACCAATGACGAGTGGCTGGTGAAGACCGACAAGGGCGACATCACCTGTGAACACCTGGTCACGGCGACCGGCAACTTCGTGCGTCAGACCGGCGAGATGCTGGGCCTGGACATCCCGGTCATTCCGGTTGAACACCAGTACATCGTCACCGAACCACATCCCGAAATCCAGCAGCGCCACAAGGACGGCCTGCCGGAAATGGGCGTGCTGCGCGACGCTGACTCAGCCTGGTACATGCGCGAGGAGGCCGGCGGTCTGATCCTCGGCCCCTATGAGCCCGGTGCGCCGGTATGTTATGTGGACGGCCCGGCAGACGATGCCGAGTACGAACTGTTCCAGGAAGACCTGGAGCGCATTGCGCCACACATTGAAAGCGCATTTGAGCGTGTGCCGGCCTTTGGCGAGGTTGGCATCAAGAAGGTCTACAATGGCGCCATTTGCTACACGCCCGATGGCTCGCCGATCATCGGCCCCGCCTGGGGCAAGCGCAACCTGTGGCTCAACGAGGGTCACTCGTTCGGCGTGACGGCGGCAGGTGGTGC
>JAWVYF010000014.1:0-20256 GCA_033722845.1 Anderseniella sp.
CATGGTGGCGTGTGCTATGGAACCGGCGATATCCTGGGCATGAAGGCGCTGATCGAAGCTGATCGACGCGTTGATCCTTTCCATGATTTCATCCGGGCCGGACTTGAACCTGCCGCCCCACATTTTATTTGTCATATCGCGACCTGCCATTGGTTCGTCGTGCCGGACAAACGACTCAACTCACGGAGTGCCCATGTCATCAAGCGCCAAATCGTCCAGCTCAAAAAGTGCGCACAACAAGATTGCTGCAGTCGTTGCCTGTGCCGTTGTTGCGGCATCTGCGGGGGTGTACGCGATGTTCGGGGTCGAAAGCAATGCGCCAATGGGCGTGAGCACGGCCCAAGCCGAACAAGCTGGTGCGGTGGCGCTGGACAAGTCCCTGTCGACCGGGGCCATCGCCGCGTTCGTTTTCAAGGAGGGCCGGCCGGATATCGAGTCCGGTCCGTTCATGAATGCAGATGGCAAGGAAATCACGCTCGCCGACTGGAAAGGCAAGGTCGTACTGGTCAATCTGTGGGCCACCTGGTGTGCGCCCTGCCGCAAGGAAATGCCCGACCTGGCTCAACTGCAGAAGGACTATGGTGGTGACGATTTTGAGGTGGTGGCCATCAGCGTGGATCTGAAAGGTGCTGAAGCCTCGTCGGCCTTCCTGAACGAAATCGGTGCCGACAACCTGGCGCTCTACACTGACAAGACCACCAGGGTAATGAAAAAGCTTGGCGCTATCGGTTTGCCGGTCACCATCCTGATCGACCGGCAAGGCAAGGAAATCGGCCGCCTGCTCGGGCCTGCACACTGGACCGCGGATGAAGCGCGCAAGCTCATTGAAGCCGCGATTGCCGAAAAACCGGCGAGCTGACAGCTAGCGCTCTGACAAGCTGGGTGCAGATAACGCCTTAGCCGCGTTGGGCCAGCCAGTTGCGGGCATCATCCATATTGGGCAGCCGGCACCAACCCTCAGGCGTTTCCACTGCAATCGATCCGTCTTCCAGCGTCATGGCGAGATGACCGTCAAGGTCAAACTCATCAACCGCCAGCGGCCAAAGCCGCGGATCGGATGTGTCCGGTACGATGGTTGCGGGCGGAATGGCAGGAGCGGTTGGTGCAGGTTCGAACGATGGTAAATCCGGTGGGGTGTCGGCCGCGTCCGGGAAGCCAGGTTCGTCGCCATCTTCCATCGAGGGTTCTGCGGGCAGGTCGTCGGTGTCACTGGTCACTGCCGTTTCTGACTTGGTTGCCGAAAAGTCTGGCAGATCATCAGCGGCAGCCGCCGCAGCTGTTTTTGCCACCGCGCCTGCGCCACCTGCTGCAAGGAGGCGGGCAGTGTTGTTGGCGGTGTCGACCATGGCCCGTGCCATGGTGGCATTGAGAACGGCGATCAGTCCGAAGGCTGTTGTAAGCGCACCGCTGGACAGCATCTGGATGGCAGCGAGGTTCTGTTCCTCGCCGGTAAACATGATGTACAGGCCGTAGCCCACAAGCGCCAGGCCGCCAATGACGGCCAGCCAGCCAAGCATTCCGACAAGACGGGCAATGCCGCCACCGCCGGTGTTGTTTTCATCAGACATGCGCGTACCCCCGTACCGGTCCCTACACTGGATCGGAGTTGAGCATAAAACTCACCGTTCGGCAAACCTGGAGCAGGCGTCGGTCAACGTGTTGGAACAGGTGTCTCGCCACGGTAGTCGTAGAAGCCGCGCTGTGTCTTGCGGCCAAGCCATCCGGCTTCGACATATTTTACCAGCAGCGGGCACGGGCGATACTTGCTGTCAGCCAACCCGTCATACAGCACCTGCATGATCGACAGGCAGGTATCCAGACCGATGAAGTCAGCCAGTTCGAGCGGACCCATCGGGTGGTTGGCACCAAGCCGCATGGCCTTGTCGATGGCCTCGACCGAACCCACGCCTTCGTACAGCGTGTAGACGGCTTCGTTGATCATTGGTAGCAGCACGCGGTTGACGATGAAGGCCGGGAAGTCTTCGGCCACGGCCACGTTCTTGCCGAGCGTACCGGTGAATTCGCGCACTTCCTGGAAGATCTCATCGCCCGTGGCGATGCCACGGATGAGCTCGACGAGTTCCATCACCGGCACCGGGTTCATGAAGTGAATACCCATGAACTTCTCCGGCCGGTCGGTGCCTGCGGCCAGCCGGGTAATGGAGATGGACGACGTGTTGGAGCCGATCAGGCAACTTTCCTTCAGATGCGGGCAAAGCTCGGTAAAGATCTTGCGCTTGATCTCCTCGTCTTCAACCGCCGATTCGATGATCAGGTCCATGTCCCCGAACTGCTCGAACTTCGATGCCGGAGATATCCGTTCCAGCGCAGCCTTGCGCTCGTCTTCGGTGATCTTCTCGGATCGTACCTGACGGGCCATGTTGCCGTTAATGGTGGCGAGCCCGGTTTCAATGGCTTCCCTGGAGATGTCGTACAGACCCACGTCGTAGCCTGCCAGAGCGCAAACATGCGCAATACCCGAACCCATCTGCCCGGCGCCGATAACGCCTACCTTCTTGATCGTCATTGACTTGTCACTTCTTGTCTGACCAAACAGCGTCGGAGACTATCGCGCAGTTGCGGATGCGGCAACCGGCATTATCGCAGCGCAGCAAAAAGCCCGCCCCGGATTTCCGCAGGGCGGGCGTTTGTTTGTGCAACAATGAACTTTAGTCGAACCGGTCAGTACCCTGCCTTGCCAAGTTCGGCTTCAAGTTCCGGAACGGCATCGAACAGGTCCGCAACCAGGCCATAGTCTGCAACCTGGAAAATCGGTGCTTCCTCGTCCTTGTTGATGGCCACGATGACTTTCGAGTCCTTCATGCCGGCCAGGTGCTGGATGGCACCGGAGATGCCAACTGCGATGTAGAGGTCTGGCGCGGCCACCTTGCCGGTCTGACCGACCTGGTAATCGTTCGGCACGTAGCCTGCATCCACTGCAGCGCGCGAGGCGCCCACGGCGGCGCTCAACTTGTCTGCGACCTTTTCCAGCATGGCGAAGTTTTCGCCGTTCTGCATGCCGCGGCCACCGGAAATGATGATGCTGGCCGAGGTCAGTTCGGGCCGGTCCGACTTGGACAGGTTTTCGCTTTCATAGCTGCTCAGGCCGGAATCGGCCGGCGCATCAACCTTATCGATGGAGGCAGAACCGCCGGTACCGGCCGCGTCAAACGAGGCGGTGAGAACCGTGACGATCTTTTTCGCACCGGTCGCCTGTACGGTCTGAATGGCGTTGCCGGCATAGATCGGGCGCTCGAACGTGTCAGCGGACTTGACCGCGGTGATGCCGGAGACCTGCATCTCGTCGAGCAGGGCTGCCACGCGCGGGCTGATGTTCTTGCCGCTGGTGGTGGCCGGCGCAACCATGGCGTCATAGTTGCCCATCAGGGAGACGATCAGGTCGGCCATCGGTTCGGCAAGCGGACGCTCGAACATCGGCGCATCGCAATGCAGTACCTTGGATACGCCGTCCAGAGCGGCTGCTTCCTTGGCGGCACCGTCGGCCTTGTTGCCGGCAACCAGCACATGCACGTCACCGCCCATCTGCTTCGCCGCCGTCAGCGCCTTGTGGGTTGCATCCTTGAGGCCGGCATTATCGTGTTCAGCAATGAGGAGAATGGCCATGACTTAGATAACTCCTGCTTCGTTCTTCAGCTTGTCGACCAGTTCGGCAACCGAGCCGACCTTCTTGCCGCCTTCGCGTGCCGGCGGTTCGGTGGTGTTGGTCACCTTGAGCTTCGGCGCCAGGTCCACGCCCATGTCGGCGGCGATCTTCTCGTCGAGCGGCTTCTTCTTGGCCTTCATGATGTTGGGCAGCGACGCATAGCGCGGCTGGTTGAGGCGCAGGTCGGTGGTCACGATCATCGGCATCTTGCACTTGATGGTCTGCAGGCCGCCGTCGATTTCGCGGGTCACCGTGGCGCTGTCACCGGAGATCTCGACCTTGGAGGCGAAAGCGGCCTGCGACCAGCCCAGCAGGGCCGACAGCATCTGGCCGGTCTGGTTGCAGTCATCGTCAATGGCCTGCTTGCCGAGGATGACGAGGCCAGGCTGCTCTTCCTCGATGACGGCTTTCAGCAGCTTGGCAACAGCCAGCGGCTCGACATAGTCGTCATGCTTGATCAGGATTCCGCGATCAGCACCCATGGCAAGAGCGGTGCGGATGGTTTCCTGTGCCTGCTGCGGACCAACCGATACGGCAATGATCTCGCTCGCTGTGCCGGCTTCCTTCAGGCGGATGGCCTCTTCCACGGCAATTTCATCGAACGGGTTCATCGACATCTTGACGTTGGCCAGTTCAACACCTGACCCGTCGGCCTTGACGCGGATTTTGACATTGTAGTCAACCACCCGCTTGACAGCGACCAGTACTTTCATCGCGAAGCATCTCTCTTGTTAGTCGTGATGGGCCTGCAAGATAAGCCGCAGGACCGGGAAAACTTTGCCATTACAGACGTGTTTTTTGCAAAATGCGGTCGGACCCTAGGGGTGGGGAAAGGTGTCCGTCAATGCGAATTTCGTCGATTCAGGGCCAATTGCGACCTCTGGTCCATATTTTTGCAGGGCGATGGCCTTATGCCGGTCATGCCAGCCTTGAGCCCAGTGTCCGCCGGAAAAGGGCAGTGATGATGAAACCTGCGGCAAAACCACCAATATGCGCCCACCAGGCAACCAGAACCTCGTTCTTGCCTTCATCGAGGTACATGGAAAGCACTTGAAATCCGGCCCAGCCGACAAGCGCCCAGAGGGCTGAAATGCGCAGCGGCAACTTCATGAATAGCAGCACCCACACGCGCGCTTTCGGATAAAGCACGAGATAAGAGCCAAGAACGCCGGATACCGCGCCGGATGCACCAACCAGGGGTACTGTCGAGTCCGGGTTGGCGACGATGTGGGCAACCGCTGCAATGATGCCGCACACAAAGTACAGCAGCAGAAAGCCGAGGTGCCCGTAGGCGTCTTCCACGTTGTCGGCAAACACCCACATGAAGGCCATGTTGGAAATCAGGTGCAGCCAGCCGCCATGAATGAAGGTGTAGGTAATCAGCGTAAGCGGCTCGGGGATTTGTGCCAGCACCCCAGTCACCGCCGCTGCGCCAGCCGGATTGCCAAGGCGCCCAACCTCTGCCGGTACCAGGCCAAGGGCTGTGGCAATCTGCAGGTGAGTCTGGCCCAGGTTGCCGTAAAACATCAGAAGGAACACGGCGATATTGATGATGATGATCGCGCCGGTCACGAACTGGAACCGGATCATCCGCAACGTTGTGTTGTCATGCAGCGGTACGAACATCGGTTTTCACCATCCCCTGAGGCTTGTTGTGATCGCTGTCAGGACGCTTCGGCAGTTGCGCCTGGTTTCCACAATACATCACCGCCGTGACGGGCATTCACCCAGCGGCTGGCCACGAACAGAAAGTCCGACAGGCGGTTAAGGAAGGTTGCAGCCTCAGGCGTTACGTGTTCGCCGGGGACGGTTGCCAGCTCGACGATATGCCGCTCGGCCCGCCTGCACACGGTGCGGGCCTGATGCAGGTAGGCCGCCGCGGGATGTCCGCCGGGCAGCACGAACGAGCGCAAGGGTTCAAGGTCAGCGTTCAGCTGGTCAATCTCGGCTTCAAGCCGGTCGACTTGTGCCTGCTTCATGCGCAGAGGTTCCCACTCCATCTTCTCGCCGGTGTCCGGCGTGCACAAGTCCGCACCAAGGTCGAACATGTCATTCTGGATGCGGCCCAGCATGTCGTCGAGCAGCTTGAGATCGTCCGTGCCGGTGTGCAGGCGCACAAGGCCCAGGATGGAGTTTGCCTCGTCCACTGTGCCGTAGCTGGCAATGCGGGCATGGTACTTCGGCAGCCGCTGGCCGGTCGACAGCGCTGTGGTGCCGTCGTCGCCGGTCTTGGTATAAATTCTGTTCAATACAACCATCGAGCTCGTGCCCTTCGTTTAGAGGATCAAGACCTTATGCGGGGTTCAGGTGTCAGTCTACCCGAAGAACGCGGGCCGGGCTGGCACGCAGTGCCGAC
Organism: Anderseniella sp.; assembly: GCA_033722845.1. Lineage (GTDB taxonomy): Bacteria > Pseudomonadota > Alphaproteobacteria > Rhizobiales > Aestuariivirgaceae > Anderseniella. The sequence goes on from JAWVYF010000014.1 coordinate 6,021, forward strand.
CACGTGGTGATCAGGCCGGCGGCAACGGTCACCACCAGCGCCAGCAAGGCGGTGACGGCAGCCGTGAAGAATGAGAACTGCCAGTCCAGATCCATGATGAAGGTGATAATGGCCCAGGCGCTGACGGATCCGGCAACAATGGCGAAGGTTGCGGTTGCCAGGCCAAGTGCGGCGTATTCTATCACCAGCGAGCGCAACAGCTGCCGGCGTGTGGCACCATATGTCTTGAGGATCACGGCATCGTAGATGCGGCCAGACAGGCCGGTCGCCAGTGCACCACCCAGCACCAGAATGCCAACCAGCAATGTCATGGCGTTGGCGCCACGGATGGCGGTAATCAATTGCCCCATCAGTTTGTTGATGGCGTCCAGCGCATCACGTACCCGGATTGACGTGACCGTGGGGAACGGGCTCGAGACGGCTTTCAGGATGGTTGGCTCAACCGCTTCTTCGGCCTGCGCGGTGATGACGTACATGTGCGGTGCACCGGCAAAGGTGTTGGGTGAGAACATCATCACGAAATTGATCTGCAGCGATCGCCAGTCCACCTCGCGCAGGTTGGCAACCTCCGCCGTGATCTCGCGGCCAAGCACGTTCACTGTCACCGTGTCCCCCACTTTCAGGTCGAGGCCGTTGGCGATGTCTGCCGAGAAGGACACGAGCGGTTTGCCGCTGTAATCCGCTTCCCACCACTGCCCCTCGCTCAACTCGGCGTTTTCCGGAGCTGTGGCGGAGTAGGTAATGCCGCGGTCGCCGCGCAGCGCCCACGCGGCGTCGGGCGATACCTTGACCTCGTTGGATGGCACGCCGTTCACCTTCACGATGCGTCCGCGCAGCATCGGTGCGGTGCTGACGCTGGATGCGCCGGCGTCATTCAGTGCGGTGGTGAACTGGTCTGCCTCGCTGGAGTGAACATCAAGGAAGAAGAACGCCGGTGCGCGGTCTGGCAGGTTGTCGCGCAGTTCCTTGGAGATGTTGGTGTCGATCAGCGCCAGCGTGACGAACAGGCTGAGGCCAAGGCCCAGTGACATGACGACCGAAGGGGTTGGTGTGCCGGGGCGGTGCAAGTTGGAGATTGCCAGCCGGGCGGTGGCGGATTTTGCCGGTTTTGCTTTCGACGCCAGCCACATCAACAGTCGCGCCAGCCCGGCCAGTATCAGGAAGCTGGCCGAAATGCCGGCTGCATAGCCCCATGTCACGCGCGGATCGGGGAAGGCGTTCATGGTCAGCACCAGGATGCCGGCAAGCGCGGCCGCAATCACGGCCGCAGTGATGGGGGCAGGCCGTGTCTGAACGTGGGCCAGCATATCCCGGAACAGGGCGGTTGGCGGAATGAGGCCCGCACGCGCCAGCGGCCACACGGAAAATGCGATTACGATCAGGTAGCCGTAGGCGGCGGCGCGGGCGACCGGCCACCATTCAGCTCCGGCAGAGACTGGAACCGGCAGCAGACTCGACAGAAATGCCCCTGCCAGCGGCGGTGTGATGAGGCCCAGTGCGCAGCCCAGCGCGATGCCAAGCGTCGCAACAATCAGCACCTCGATGAAATAGGTCCAGAACACCAGCCGCGACGGCGCACCAAGACACTTCAGCGTGGCGATGTTCTTGGTCCGCCGCTCGAGGAATGACTTCACCGCATTGGCAACGCCGACACCGCCGACGATCAGGGCAGTCAGCCCTACCAGTGACAGGAAAAAGGTAAGCCGGTCGATGAACCGGCGAACGCCGGGGGCCGCGTTTTCGCGCGATCGTACCCGCCAGCCTTCATCCTGCAAGACCGGCCCGGCGGCCTCGGCCAGGTCCTTGACCTGCGCTTCACTGGCAGGCTGCGGCACCGCTACCCGGTAGCGCCAGGTGATCAGGCTGCCTGGTCTTGCTAGTCCGGTAGCGTCCAGCGCACTGGTGGAAATCATCAAGCGTGGACCCAGCACAAAGCCATCCGAGATGCGGTCCGGCTCGCGAACGATTGCCGCGTTGATGCGGAACTCTGCCGTCCCCAGCCTGACGGTGTCGCCAGTCTTCAGGCTCAGGCGATCAAGCAGCGACTGTTCCACCACTGTACCCGGCATACCTGCCGCATCGGGCTTCAGGGCGCTGGTCAGCGGCATGTCCGGTGACAGTTCAAGCTTGCCGTAAAGCGGGTAGGCGTCATCGACCACCTTCACCTCGACCAGGGCAGACGCCTTTTCCGGCGCAGCCGCCATGGCCCGCAAGGTGGCCACCCGGCTGACCCGGCCCGCCTCGTTGATGAATTCGCGCTGGTTCGGCGTTGGCTCGTTGTGCAGCACCGAAAACTCGATATCGCCGCCCATCAGTGTGCGGCCTTCGTTGGCGATGCCGCGTTCCAGCGCCGCCGACAGCGAGCCGACGATGGCAATCGCACCGACGCCGAGAATGAGGCAGGCAAGAAAAATGCGAAATCCCTGCAAGCCGGAACGCAGTTCGCGCCGGGCCAGACGGAAAGCAATGGCGAGCGTGTCAGACATGTCAGTTGGTCTTGTCCGAGTGGATCAGCCCGTCGCGTATCTCGATCACGCGGGAGCAGCGCGCAGCCAGTTTGGGGTCGTGGGTGACCAGCACCAGCGTCGTGCCGCTTGAGGCCTGCAGGTCGAATAGCAGGTCCATGATGGTCTGGCCGGTTTCCTGGTCGAGGTTGCCGGTCGGCTCATCCGCAAGAATGATCTTCGCGCCCGCCGCAAGTGCACGGGCGATGGCAACGCGCTGTTGCTCGCCGCCCGACAATTGTCCGGGATAGTGATCGAAACGATGACCCAACCCGACGCGTTCAAGCTGTGCGCGGGCTTCTGCGAAAGCATCGCCCGAGCGGCGGAATTCGAGCGGCACGGCCACGTTCTCCAGTGCGGTCATGGCCGGAATGAGATGGAACGACTGGAACACGATGCCAATCTGGTCGCGGCGGAACTCGGCCAGCCGGTCTTCACCGAGGCCGGTGAGATTGTGACCGGCGACTCTCACCATGCCTGCCGTCGCCTGTTCGAGGCCGGCAATAACCATCAACAGCGTGGTCTTGCCGGAGCCAGACGGGCCAACCACCGAAACGGCGTCACCCTGAGCGATGTCGAGATCTATGCCTTTCAGGATTTCCACCGGCCCGGCGCGTGATGGCAAGGTGACCTCAAGCGCATCCAGCGCAATGGCGGTTTCCAGGTCAACGTCAACAGGGGCGCGGGCATCCATCAGGGGTGTCCTTGTCTGGCGGTGGGCATTGATCGGTTCGGAGCGCGCGGGTTGCCGTGGCCCGAAGCGGTTTCTATGTATGGCCTTGACGTCTTGAAGGAAAGGTTTCCGGCACCATGAAACGCCTATCTGTCCTGATCGTAATGTTTCTCGGTCTGTTCGTGCAGACGGTCCTGGCGCAGCCAATGAAGATTGTCGCACTGGGCGACAGCCTGACAGCCGGGTACGGGCTGGGTGCGGGCGATGGCTTCACCGAGCGGCTGCAGGCCCGCCTCAAGGCGGACGGTCTCGACGTGAGCGTGGTCAATGCCGGGGTGTCTGGCGATACGTCGAAGGGCGGGCTGGCCCGGCTCGACTGGTCGGTGCCCGATGATACGGCGCTGGTCATTCTCGAGCTTGGCGCGAATGATGCGCTGCGCGGCATCGAGCCGGCACAGACCCGGGCCAATCTGGATGCCATGCTGACAAGGCTCAAGGAGCGCAACATTCCCGTGCTTCTGGCTGGCATGATCGCGCCGCCAAACATGGGCGAAGACTATGGAAATGCCTTCAACCCGATTTACGCGGAGTTGGCGAGCAAGCACGGCGTGGCGCTTTATCCGTTCTTTCTTGACGGGGTGGCCGGCGAGGCTTCGCTGAACCAGGCTGACGGTATGCACCCCAATGCAAAGGGTACAGGCATCATTGTGGAGCGCATTGCGCCTGCCGTGATGAAGGCGCTTGGTCACAATGCATCATGAAACGGCCCTGGCCGGTCCTTGATCATCATGTCTTGTGATTGTCATGGGCTGGCGGTTAGCCTTGTTCACACGGTCTGATTCGCTGACCTGACGGGAGGGCTTGAAGATGCCTCGACTGTTTACCGGCGTGGAACTGCCACCGGATGTGGCGCTGGACCTGTCCATCATGCGTGGCGGCATTGAAGGCGCGCGCTGGATTGATCCCGAAAGTTATCATGTGACCTTGCGCTTCGTGGGCGACATTCCCGAGCGGGTGGCGGCAGAGCTGTCCGACGAACTGAGCCGGGTCGTCGCCATGCCGTCGTTCAAGATATCGCTGGCCGGCATGGGCGTGTTCGGATCCAAGAAGCCGCATTCGCTGTATGTGAAGGTCGAGGAATGCGCCGACCTGCGCCGGCTGCAGGCAATGCACGAACGTATCTGCCAGTCGCTGGGCCTGCCGCCGGAAACGCGCAAGTTTACGCCGCACGTGACATTGGCCCGGCTGCGCCAGGCGGACCGTCACCAGACCATCGATTTCGTGCATAGCCACAACCTGTATCGCTCGCGCCCGTTCGAGGTGGACCAGTTCGTGCTATTCTCGTCACGCGCCTCGCGCGGGGGTGGCCCTTATGGCCGGGAAGAGGTCTATCCGCTGGCTGCCGCCATGTGATCGGCCAGTCCCTTTGCTGCCAGTTCGATCAGGTCGAGCGCATGGTCGAAGTCTTCCTCGCGCCCATAGTAGGGGTCGGGCACCTCGCGCACCGGTATTTCTCCGGCAAACTCCATGAACATGCGCACATTCGCGGGCGAACCTTGTGGCTGCATGGCTTTCAGCCGTGCATAGTTCTGGCCGTCCATGGCGAGGATCAGGCCGAACCGGTGAAAGTCATCTTCGGTGATCTGGCGTGCGCGCTGGTGGGCAATGTCGATGTTGCGCATGAGCGCTGCCTTGACCGCGCGCGGGTCGGGCGAACCGCCTTCGTGCCAGCCACTGGTGCCGGCGCTGTCGACGGTAATATCGGAAAACCCTGCGCCCTCCAGCGCCTTGCGGACGGCCCCTTCGGCCATGGGTGAGCGGCAGATGTTGCCAAGGCATACAACGAGGACAGACTTCATCAGCGGCCACACTTCATGCAAAGGTTGGTGATGGAGCACAACAGAACGATCCGGGAGTTGTTGAACAATGGCGGAAAAACTTCAAGGTCCGGCGCGTGTAAAGGCGCTGGCTGAACTCGATGGATGGAGCGAGGTTGAGGGTCGCGATGCGATCTGCAAGACTTTCACATTCAGGAATTTCAACGAGGCGTTCGGCTTCATGAGCCGTGTCGCCATGCAGGCAGAAAAGCTCGATCATCATCCGGAGTGGTTCAACGTTTACAGGACGGTTGAGGTGACGCTCGCCACCCATGATGTCGATGGTTTGAGCGATCTCGACATCAAGTTGGCACGTTTCATGGACAAGGTGGCGAATTAACCTAACTGATCTGTAATCTCGACTGTGCTTGTCAGTTTTGGCGTTTGCCCCCATATTCAGCACCGTCATTTAACCTTTGAGGGAGTTTTTCAATGGCAGACCTCCGTTACCAGTCGTCCGCGCCCGCTCGCGGTCAAGCTGCGGAGATTGACCAGGGCCTGCGTTCCTACATGCTCGGCGTCTACAACTACATGGCGCTTGGCGTGGCCGCGACGGCCATCATCACCCTGTTTGTGGCATCCACGCCGGCTCTGCTGGCAACGGCAGTCTCTCTGCGTTGGGTGTTCTTCATCGGCATCCTGGGCATGGGCTTCCTTGCGCCGCGGATGATCTTTTCCAGCAGCAGCATTGCAGCGCAAGGCGCCTTCTGGGGCTACTGTGCGCTCTGGGGCTTCGGCATTGCGCCAATGGTTGGTGCCTACATGGCGATTGACCCCGGCATGGTTGCCCGTGCGTTCTTCATCGCTGCCGCCACGTTTGGCGCCACCAGCCTGTTTGGTTACGTCACCAAGCGCAACCTGTCCGGCCTTGGCACCTTCTTCATGATGGCAGCCATCGGCGTCATCATCGCCATGTTGGTCAACGCGCTGTTCGTAGGCTCCACCTTCATGAGCCTGATCGTGTCGATCGTGACCGTGTTGCTGTTCTCCGGCGTCACCGCGTATGAAACGCAGATGATCAAGGAAATGTATGTGGAAGGTGACGGCACGGCCGCGGCCCGCTCCAAGTCGATCTTCGGCGCGTTCATGCTGTATGGCAGCTTCGTCACGCTGTTCATTCACATCCTGAACATTCTCGGGATCATGCGGTCCGAATAATCCGGCCTGCATACGCCACACAATCATCAAACCCTCGTGGAAGAACCCTCCACGGGGGTTTTTGATTCTTGTGAGGCGGCTCTCATGAAACGGATTGCGTGCATCTTGTGGGTCTCGCTCGCTGCGGCTTTTGTCCTGTCGGCGGGCCCGGCGAAGGCTGATTTCATCAAGGCCGGACGGCTGACCTGTGTTGTTTCCAAGCCTGATGTGGCCCTTCACTTCGGCTCGGCGCGGCCAATGCGTTGCACACTGCGCCAGAGACACCGGCCACGAGTGCAGCATTATCGCGGCACCGTGCGCAAGTTCGGCATCGAGGCTGGCGTGTTTTCGCGCACCGTCATGCGTTGGGATGTCTACTCCCACACTGGCCGGGTGCGCCGTGGCGGGCTTGCCGGGTCCTATGGCGGGCTCACCTTCGAGGGTGCACTTGGCCGGGGTGTTGGCGGCAACATCGTCGATGGAGGCCCGGATGGCATTGCCCTGTCTCCGGTCGGCACCCAGGTGCAGACGGGCAGCGTCAACATTACGACAGGCGTGATCCGGTTCAGCTTGAGCTACCGGCGATAGTTGGCCGTCAGGCGGTCACCAGTTTGGGTCTCTTCAGAAGCACCTTCAGCACCTGGGCCAGGTCGTGGCCACGGCGCAGAATCTGGCCTCCGGCTGCCACAACCGCATAGGCGCCCTGTTTACGGGCCAGCTTGGGGTTCTTCTCGATGCGGTAGAGTGGCAGTTCCGATGACCGCCGGAAGACGGCGAACACGGCCTTGTCCCGGTTGAAATCCATCGCGTAATCACGCCATTCGCCGGCTGCAACCTTGGTGCCGTAGAGGTTCAGCAGTGTAGCGAGTTCGGTGCGGTTGAACACTACCTGAGCGGGGGCGGCCGGCGCCTGTGACCGGGATCCGGTGGTTTCTGCCCCTTCTGCCTGCTGCCATTGGCTGCGGCTTCCCAGGGCGACGATCTCCGGTTCTTCGCTCACGCACACTTCCCGGCTGTTGATAACCTAACCAGTGTCATCTTGGCGTCATTCAACGCCGGTTTCAACCCTGCTGCAAACGGGTGATGAGTGAACAGGAGTTAATCAACAGCGGATCAGATGCCCCATTCCGGCCATAGTTCGTTCAAAGAATCGTCTGGAACCGGATGCACTATTTAACCGTTGCCTCAAGGACCGGCTCCGAACCGTTTCGGATATCTCAGCCCCCCAGCCCCCCGTGGCGAATTAGGAGCCGGTCCTGTTTCAGTTAGTGAGTGTGTCAGTTGCTTCAGCAATACCCGGCACGAATGACCGGCACTGTTGCAAGTGAACCTACCATCCGGCGGACCTGTCTCAGGCCGCCGTTTTCTTTTGTGCAAGACAGTTTGTCAGGCGGCTTTGACTTGATCTGACGCCGTAACCTCCCAATATCGCGGGTTATCGAATCAACCGGCTTCCCGAAGAGGCATCCGAGGAGGTTACGAACCCATGGCAAGCGCTGAGACAGCTGCAAAACCCAAACAGTTCCAGGCCGAGGTCGCCAAACTGCTGCACCTGATGGTGCACTCGGTCTATTCCGAGCGCGAGGTGTTCCTGCGCGAGCTCATTTCCAATGCGTCTGACGCATGTGACAAGCTGCGCTACGAGTCGCTCAAGAACGACAAGCTGATGGCCGATGGCGGTGAGTTGCGTATCGACATCTCGTTCGACAAGAAAGCCAAGGTGCTGACCATTGCCGATACGGGCATAGGCATGGACGCGAAGGAGCTGACTCACAATCTCGGCACCATTGCACGCTCCGGTACGCAAGCTTTCATGGAGGAGTTGGAGCAGGGCAAGAAGAAGGGCAAGCAGGAAGACGTCAGCCTGATTGGCCAGTTCGGCGTTGGTTTCTATTCTGCCTTCATGATTGCCGAACATGTCGATGTGGTTTCGCGCAAGGCAGGCGCAAAGAAAGCCAACATCTGGAGTTCGGACGGTACGGGCACATTTACCGTGTCTGCCTATGACGGCGATGATGCGCCGGTACGCGGTACCTCGATCCGGCTCACGCTGCGCAAGGACGCCAAGGAGTTTCTCGATGATGCCCGTCTTGAGCACATCGTGCGCACTTACTCCGATCATGTGAGCCACCCGATCTATCTCGGCGACAAGCAGCTCAATTCAGGCAGTGCCATCTGGGCCCGGCCGAAGTCGGACGTGTCCGATGAGCAGCACCGGGAGTTTTTTGCCCATGTCGCCGGCGTTTATGGCGATCCGGCACTGACCATTCACTACAAGGCGGAAGGACGGCACGAATACTCCGTGCTTCTCTACGTGCCTGGCGAAAAGCCGTTCGATCTGTTCGACCCCGAGCGCAAGGGCAGGCAGAAGCTCTATGTGCGGCGGGTTTACATCACCGATGAAGCCGACATGCTGCCATCGTGGCTGCGCTTTGTGCGCGGGGTGATCGACAGCGAAGACATGCCGCTCAACATCTCGCGCGAGATGCTGCAGGACAATCCGACCGTGCATGCCATCCGCAAGGCTGTGACCAAGCGAGTGATCAGTGAACTCAAGAAGTGCGCTGACAAACAGCCGGAGGTGTTCGAGAAGATCTGGAGCGCCTTTGGCCCGGTCATCAAGGAAGGCCTCTATGAAGACATGGAGCGGCGCGATGATCTGTATGGCATCTGCAGGTTCCGCTCCACGGCGAGCGATGGCAGCGAGAGCGTGACGCTGGCTGACTATACGAACCGGATGAAGGACAACCAGACGGCGATCTACTATCTGACCGCAGAGGATGTGACCAAGGCCGAAACCAGTCCGCAACTGGAGGGCTACAAGGCACGTGGTGTTGAAGTGCTGCTGCTCACCGACCCTATCGATGCCTTCTGGGTGCGCACCTCGCTGGGTTACGACGGCAAGCCGCTCAAGTCTGTCACGCAAGGTGCGGCGGATCTTGAGCTTATCCCGATGGAAGATGGCGAGAAGGATGACAAGCCGGCTGATGATGCAGCCACCGTCAAACTTCTCGAAGGCCTGAAGTCAGCTCTGGGCGACAAGGTGCAAGACGTCAAGAAGTCGACCCGGCTTACCTCTTCGCCGGTGTGTATCGTGGCCGGTGAGCACGGGTTTGACCGCACGCTCGAGAAATACCTCGCCCGCCAGCAGGGACAGACGGCCATCTCCGCCCCGGTACTGGAGGTCAACGCCACGCATCCGCTTGTCGTGCAGCTGGCCGAACGCCAGTCAAAAGGCGAAGATATCGGTGATGCTGCCCAACTGCTGCTTGATCAGGCGATGATCCTGGAAGGCGAGGCGCCGGATGATGTTGCCGGGTTTGCCGAGCGGCTGTCGAAGCTGATGCAGCAGGTGTATGGCTGATCCCATCGAGCAGCACACGGGTGTCCGGCCGGATCTGTTTCGCGGTGTCAGACCGGGCAGATGGACGCCTGTTACGGACCAGCCGTTTGTGCTGTTCCTGATCGGCATGCGCATCAACACCTTGTGGAAACCCTGGGCATGGGCCCCCGTTCTGCCCACCATGCCGGCCATGCTGCGCGAGCTGTCCCGGCAGCCTGAACTGGGTTATCTTGGTGGAGACGTCTGGCTCGGGCGCACCATCTTGTGCGTTCAATACTGGAAGGACTTCGACAGCCTGGAAGGCTATGCGCGCAATGCAGAACACCTGCATCTGCCGGCCTGGAAGAAATTCAACCAGTTGCGTGGCAATTCCACCGATGTTGGCGTCTGGCACGAGACCTACGAGATCAGGCCAGGCAACTGGGAATCCATCTATGTGAACATGCCGGCCTTTGGGCTGGGCAAGGTCTTTCCGGCCGAACAGATTTCAGGCGCCAGGGATGCCGCGCGCGGCCGGCGCGATCGCAAGGCCTGATGGCCCTCCCCGATCAAACGGGGAGAGCGGCATTGCATTGTCACGCGGCTTTCCTGTCCATCAGGCCCCGGTTGACCAGGGTCTCGGCAATCTGGACAGTGTTGAGGGCAGCACCTTTTCGCAGGTTGTCCGACACGCACCACAGGTTAAGGCCGTTCTCAATGGTGGCGTCCTCGCGGATGCGCGAGACGAAGGTGGCATAGTCGCCGACACATTCGACCGGCGTCACGTAACCGCCGTCCTCACGCTTGTCGACCACCATCAGGCCTGGTGCTTCACGCAGCAGGTTCTGAGCTTCCTCGGCGGACATGGAACGTTCGAACTCGATGTTCACGGCTTCGGCATGGCCAACAAAAACCGGAACGCGTACGCAGGTTGCGGTGAGCTTGATCTTCGGGTCGAGAATCTTCTTCGTCTCGGCCGTCATTTTCCACTCTTCCTTGGTGTCACCTGAATCCATGAACACGTCGATATGCGGAATGACGTTGAAGGCGATCTGCTTGGTAAACTTCTGCGGCGTTGGCGCATCGGTCACGAAGATACCCTTGGTCTGGGTCCACAGCTCATCCATGGCTTCCTTGCCAGCGCCAGACACGGACTGGTAGGTCGCCACCACCACGCGCTTGATCTTTGCAGCATCGTGCAGCGGCTTGAGCGCCACGACAAGCTGTGCGGTCGAGCAGTTGGGGTTGGCGATAATGTTCTTGCGATCATTGCGCGCCATGTATTCTTCGAGCACATGGGCGTTCACCTCAGGCACGACGAGCGGCACGTCCTGGTCGTAGCGCCAGGCGGACGAGTTGTCGATGACCAGCGCACCAGCCTTGCCGATCCTCGGCGACCATTCCTTGGAGATGGTGCCGCCGGCCGACATCAGCACGAAATCAACCTTGGAGAAGTCAAACTGCTCGAGGTCTTCGCACTTGAGTATCTTGTCGCCAAACGAGACTTCACGTCCGACCGAGCGGCGCGAGGCAATGGCATGAACCTTTGATACCGGGAACTCGCGCTCGGCAAGGATGTTCAGCATTTCCATGCCGACATTGCCGGTGGCCCCGACGATTGCAACTGAGTAGCTCATGGCTGGGTTCTCTTCTTTCTGTGAGGCCCGCTCCCGACTGGATTGTCACCAGTGACTTTCCGGGCTGTTCGCTTCTCGCAAGGCGTCTCCCGCGGGAGACATGAGCCGGGAGCAAACGCGATCAGTCGGTGGTTTTCACCGTTTTCACCGTGGTGCGTTTTGTGGTGCGGACAGCCGGGCCCACGCCGCCGGTGAGGGCAGCGGGGGAAGCAGCGGCAATGCCGGTCACAAACGTCATCATCTGATGGATCGCGCTTTCAAACGTGTTCAGGCTGGCGAGGCTTTTAGCAGCTTTCGATGAACAGTCAATTGACCGTTCGCCTCAGGTGTTGCCTCAGGCAATCGCCTCCAGTTCGGCCAGGATGGCGTCACCCATTTCGGTGGTGCCTACCTGCTTCATGCCGGGCTGCATGATGTCGCCGGTGCGCAGGCCCTTGTCCAGCGTGTTGGCGATGGCCTGCTCAACCTTGCCGGCCCACTCGCCCATGCCAAACGAGTAGCGCAGGCACATGGCGAACGAGGCGATCATGGCGATCGGGTTGGCAAGGCCCTTGCCTGCGATGTCCGGCGCGGAACCGTGCACGGGTTCGTAGAGGGCTTTGCGCACGCCGGTCTTCTCGTCGGCGGCACCCAGCGAGGCCGACGGCAACATGCCGAGCGAGCCGGTCAGCATGGCGGCCACGTCGGACAGGATGTCGCCGAACAGGTTATCGGTGACGATCACGTCGAACTGCTTGGGGTTGCGCACCAGCTGCATGCCGCCGGCGTCGGCCAGCATGTGAGACAGCTCAACGTCTTCATAGCCGTCCTTGTGGGTGGCGGTGACCACCTGGTTCCACAGCAGGCCGGACTTCATCACGTTGCGCTTTTCCATGGAGCAGACGCGGTTGTCGCGGGTGCGGGCAAGCTCGAAGGCCACGCGGGCGATCCGGTCGATTTCGTAGGTTTCGTAAACCTGTGTATCAACGGCGCGCTGCTGGCCATTGCCGAGATCGGTGATCTCCTTTGGCTCGCCGAAGTACACGCCACCGGTCAGCTCGCGCAGAATGAGAATGTCGAGGCCTTCGACCAGCTCCTTCTTGAGTGAGGAGGCATCTGCCAACGCGGGGTAGACGATGGCCGGACGCAGGTTGGCATACAGCGCCAGGTCCTTGCGCAGGCGCAGCAGGCCAGCTTCGGGGCGTTTGTCATAGTCAACGCCGTCCCACTTGGGGCCACCAACGGCCCCGAAGATGATGGCGTCGGCAGCAAGTGCCTTTTTCATGTCGTCTTCAGAGATCGACTCGCCGTGGGCGTCATAGGCAGCGCCGCCGACAAGGCCCTCGTCGAGTTCGAAAGAGGCAACGCCCTTGTCCTGGAACCACTGGATGACACGGCGAACCTCACCCATCACTTCGGGGCCGATACCGTCGCCGGGGAGGAGGAAGAGCTTGTGCGTTGCCATGAGTGAATTGCCTTCTTTAGGTACTTTGAAACAGAAAGCGATTGCCTAATGGCAGTTGCCGACAAAGGCAAGATGGCTTTGAGTTGCCGTCACGCGGCCTTTCGTCTTGTGGTACGGCGGCTGGCGCGGACATTGCTGTTGGCGGCCGGCGGCAGGCTGGTTGGGTCGGGTCCTGCCGGTATTGCCACGACTGGAACTGCAAGCGACACACTGCGCGCGATTGCAACCGCCAGCACAACAAGGCTCGCCAGGACAATGCCGGACGATACGATGGTGCTGAACGTGTCTGTCAGATAGGCGTTGCCGGCAAACACGGTCAAACCGAGGGCGATGAAAGCGGTCACAAGAAATGCCACCATCGTGGCTGTGTCGTCATTGTCGAGTGCAGCCGGTACGCGCGGCTTGCGATAAACGCTGCAGATCAGTGCCAGTGACAAGATTGTTGCTGCCAGAATTATACCGCCCAGGTATCCGTTTTCCATGATTGGTCTCCTTGACCATTTGAACGCTAGCGACTAGCCGCCGGCGTGCAGTACGCCGCTGGCGGCCCAGGCGGTTGTTGCCACGATGGAACCGGCCAGCAGAATTGAAAGGATTGCCGCGACACAACCGGCGGCCAGCCAGATGCCGTCGCGTTCGGAAAGAGCCAAGCCCAGAATGGCCGCTGCCAGTGCGGGACCAGCGTTGCCAAAGGGGATTGGAAATACGATCACCAGGCCGAGAATGATGCATACGAGGCCAATGAAACGATCTGCCTGCTGGCCGTAGAAGGGCCAATAGCGCGGTTTGAGGACCGCCTCGAGCCGCTGGACCCAGGGAAGGGCGTGGACCTGGAATTTGCGGATTGATGCCCGCGAAATCTCATGCCTTGCGATCCTTTCAGGTAGCCATACGGTCTGACGGCCAAGCGCAAACTGGGCGGCAACCAGGACTACCGGCAGGCCCAGAACGAGCGTGGTGCCCGGTGGCGACGGGATGAGATTGAGCAAGGCAAAGAACGCCAGGATAAGGCCGAGTGAACGGTTAGCGATTGGCTCGATGATGACTGCCACGGTCACGGTCGCGCCGTCGCCGGCAGCAACTGCATCCAGCAACTGGGACAATGACCGGGGCGCTGGCTTGGTGACGCCAGGGGCTGCGCGGTGATCCAGGAGTTCAGCAGACATCTGTGCTGCTCGCGACCGGACCGGCCTCAGGGTTTCAAGCCGGACGCGGCGTCGCTGTCATCAGTCATGCCTCGCCGGAACGCCTTGATACCCTTGGCCACGTCGCCCATGAGGGCGGAAATCTTGCCGCTTCCGAACAGCAGCACAACAAAGAAAGCAAGCAGAAGCCATTCAGTTGGACCAATGCCCATCGGGTTCTCCTATCGCCGCTGTGCGGGGCTGCCGCGCGACGGACTGTTTCGTGACGCTGCTCCCGGTTGGCGGCGGATTGGTGAAGGAATTGCGCCGGAACTGCGGCGGCCAAAAATATTGTTGTGTCCGGGACTGATCCGGCGATCTCGCGCTGTTTGGTTTGCGCAAGCGCGTCCGCGAAATTGTCTGGCCCCTGTCGCGGGCTGGAGTCTTTGTTTTCCGCAGGCACCTCCGTGTCCGCGCCCGTTCACGGGCTGGCGCAACGCTTTTCGAGGCTTCCTGTC
>JAWVYF010000015.1:0-20151 GCA_033722845.1 Anderseniella sp.
ACATCGCTGACAATCAGTCTCGCGTCATGGCAGACAAGCCGGTGATGTTCCAGTCGAGTATCTGTACAGCCAATGGCGAGATCGTCATTACCTGCCACGGTGCCACAGCTCTGGTGTCACCGCGGCGTGCGCGGCCCGGCAGCATGTGCGCCAGAGGCTAACCGGCCCCTTCAAAACAGCAGAACACAGCAATGGTAAACGCATGCCGGCCGGCTGCGTTCACCTTGTTGGCTAAACCTTGTACTGCGAACGGGCGGACTGGGGTATTTTGAAGATGAGGTGGAGAGACGGCACCGTGCACCCGGTAACCGCCTCTCCGAGATCATCTTGCCGCGTGTAGCAGAACGGCAAGACTATCTGCGGGCTCTATTCTCCTGGGGAGGAGTGTCGCCGTCCCGCAGAATTCGCTGGAACTTCGATACACTCACCATATGCGACCAGCGCTTCCGCAAAGGTTAACGCCGCCGCGGGAGCTGGTTAATCCGTGCAAGGTGGTTACGCAGCTCTTGCCACTTTCACCTCAAATCTGGCGCAAATTTTAGCTGGCCGTTTTACGCTGCATTGGGCACAGCGGGCGGTGGCTGCCGTTGCTAGAACAGCAGCGGCTTTCCGCCGGCATGAACCAGCGCTCCGTGCGGCTGTGCCGTGCCGCTCATGATGGCTTCCACATAGGTACCGGATACCGGGTTGCCGAACAGCGGGTGGGTTTCTCCAGCGCTTTCTGCCAGCATCTGGCCGGTCTTGCCGGTCTGGGTGCACATGACCAGAAGCAGTTTGCAGCTGTACAGCGGCATGCCGGGCCGGTAGTTCGATGCATTGGCATCTGGCACGAAAACCGCGCTCACCGGCTTGTCCCAGGCACGGGCAGCCAATGTCGACGACATATCGTCCAGTTTGGCCTGAACAATTTTCAGTTCGTCGCGCAGGCGGTTGATCTCGACCTGCTTGCCAGCATAGGTCTGGCTTGCTTCTGCAACGGCCGTGCGGGCATCCGAGGCTTCGCGGCCCAGCACGATCAAGTCTGCGCTTGCAGCTGGCAGGGCGCGGAAAGCGGACCCTGCGGGTTGCTCGGCAAGTGACTTCAGATAGGCTTCGCGGGCAGCCAGCCGGGTTTCCTCGATCTCCTTCACGGCCAGTTCGTTGGACACCATTGCAAGTTGATGCATGGATTGCAGTCCACCGGCACCCGGGTTGCCTTCTGCAAAACCCGATCGCGCAGCGATGCGGCGCAAGCGCGAAATGTGCGCGCGTGTTTCCTTCAGGACCCGTGCGTTCTGATCCCGCTCGCTGACGATCGCCTGCTCAGCCACGTCGAGGCGTTGTGCGGCTTGCCTGCGGCTGGTTTCGGCCATGGCAGCCAGCGTTGATGCAGTATCCAGCGCCGACTGCAGCTCGTCGTTGCGGCCGCGCAGGACTTCCAGTTGCTTGCCGGCGTGCCGGACAAGTTCATGACTGCGGCCCAGCTCGATCGGAACCGACCAGCCGTTCGAGGCGAAGAAGAATGCAACAATGCCACCAAAGCAGATGAACACGGCAAACAGTGGCACCAGCGCTGCAAGCAGGGCGCGGTTGTGGTGCGGTATGGCCAGCTGCCGCATCTTGCCTGAGAATGAATCCAGCGCAACGCCAGTGCCGTTTGTGCGCATGCTGCGATGCGTTTCGCCCGGCAACAGCTCTACGTGACCATTGTCGTCGTCGATGTCGACCACCGGTTCGGGTGGCGTTGCGATGACCTCCTTGAGGCCGGTGCGTTTGACCATGCGCTTCATGGACGGATGAACGTCAGGCGCGCCGACGGTGCATGCATGGGTGATCACGGCATCCAGCAAACGCTTGTCGCTGACGGGCGCGCGAATGACTTCATGCACACCATGAATGGCCTCGGCCTCGGCAGCGTTTTTCGGGTCGGCGATAACGATCAGATGCTTGATGCGCTTGGCAGCGGCCAGCAACGCGAGTTTCAGACCGCGGCTTTCCGTCGGCTTCGACTGATCGACCACCGCGACGTCCACGTCGTGATCCTCGATGTGGGCAAGCAGATCGTCGATTGAGCGCATGTGGCGGCCTTTGACAGGCGCCTTGTGGGCGTTAATGGCAGCCGAAGCATCCTTCAGGCTGCCGCCCACCACGATGACTTCCAGCCCGCCGCTACGGGTTTTTGAAGCCTGTTTGCCCTTTGACGGCGACTTGCGTGCAGCCTGCCGCTGCGGCTTCATTTCCGGCGGCAGGTCCCAATCGGTTTTGGCGAGAGGTGAGGCGCTCATGCGGCACCTCCACGGCACGAAGGGGCGGCAACGAGTGCCGGGTACGCAACAACTGACATGCTGTCTCTGTCTCCCGGCCGCCGCCTGATTGAACGCCAGGCAACGGCTACAGCGTGAATGAACGTGAGACAGAAGGTAGGGTTAATCCTTTCACACCAGGTAAATGCAAATTCTCATCAAATTCGAATGAGTGGATTCCTGCATTTATGGTTAACAAAGCCTTGTCAGGGCGCTGCAGGTGCAATGTCGCGGGCAATGACCTCGCGCTGGATTTCGCTGGTGCCTTCAAAGATGCGCATCACGCGGGCGTCCCGGTAAAGGCGCTCGATCTCGTATTCGCGTGAATAGCCGTTGCCGCCGTGCAACTGCAGCATGCGGTCAACCACCCGGCCACAGGTTTCCGAGGCAGCGAGCTTTGCCATCGAGGCTTCCGAGCGGATCGGCACGCCCTGGTCCAGCAGCCAGGCAGCGCGCAGCATCAGCAACCAGGCCTGGTCGAGCTCGGTGCGGCAGTCGGCCAGCACAAAACGTGAGTTCTGGAAGGACGACACTGTCTTGCCAAACGCCTTGCGCTCACCCGCATATTCAAGTCCGAGCTGAAAGGCCCGTTCGGCAATGCCGATGGACTGGGCGGCAATCGCCACCCGGCTGGGCGCGATGGCGCCAAGGGCAATGCGCAAACCCTGGCCCGGTTCCCCGATCAGGTTGGCGTCCGGCACCCGGCAGCGGTCAAAAAACAGTTGCGCCGTGCCGGATGAGCGCAGCCCCATCTTGTCCTCCAGCCGCCCCAGCGAAAAGCCTTCCGTGCCCTTCTCGACGGCAAAGCACGAGACCGCGTCATCGGCACCGCCTTCGCCGGGTGTCTTGGCGAACACGGTGAACACCTGGGCGTCCGATCCGCCGGTAATCCACTGCTTTGACCCGTCCAGCACCCAGCTGTCGCCGTCGCGCACGGCGCGGGTCTTGATGCCGGCAGCGTCTGAACCGGCGCCGGGCTCGGTGAGCGCGAACGACACTGCCCCCTTCTCGCCGCGTGCGATGGGCCTGACGAAGCGCTCGCGCTGATCGGACGTGGCGTGTTTGGCAAGAATGGCAGCTGCCAGGTTTGAGGCCACCGCCACCACGGCCACTGAAGGGTCAAACCGCGAGATCGCCTCGATGGACAAGGCGTAGCCGATATTGTCGAGCCCCGGACCGTCGTCTTCAGTGGCTGTCTTCATCGACATGCCGCCCAGCGCTGCCAGCTCGTTGACCAGATCAACCGGAAACGCATGGGCCTGGTCGCGCTCCTGGGCGCCCGGTGCGAGCCGGTCTTCGGCAAAACGCATCATCATGTCACGGATCTCGAGATGATGATCCTGCACGAACGGGCCGAACTTGGCGGGGTCTGGGTTGTTCAACGGTCGTCCTCCGGTGAATTGTTGTTTTCAATCATGTCAGCACACTCAGAACGGCAGCTGAACTGCTTTATCGTGCATCGGGATTGCACCAACTGCGCCACTTGCAGACGGCTGCAAATGAATGCAGGTTTCGGTGCGGTTCAACAAACAACAGGCGGATCATGTCCGGCGAGGCACCGGTATATCTCACCACCAGGGAACTGGCCGACCTCCTGCGCATCAAGGAGCGCAAGGTCTATGACATGGCGGCAGCCGGCGAGGTGCCGTGCTCGCGCGCCATGGGCAAGCTGTTGTTCCCGCGTGCCGAGGTGGAAGCCTGGCTGGCAGCCAGTGCATCGGGTCCGCGTGTGCCGGTCGCGCCGCAGCGCCCGGCCGTAATCATGGGCAGCCATGACCCGTTGCTGGACTGGGCCTTGCGCGAAAGCCGCTGCGGGCTGGCAACCGCCTTCGACAGTTCCATGGATGGCATCAGCAGGTTTGCCGCCGGTGAATGCGTCATGGCCGGGCTACACGTTCCGGGCGACGAAGAGGGCAACTGGAATACACATGCTGTACGCGAAACTGCCGCCGCCACTGGTGCGGTACTGGTCGAGTGGGCCTGGCGCGAGCGCGGGTTGGTAACAGTGCCCGGTAGCGGCATTGCGGGGTTGTCGGACCTCGCTGGAAAAACCCTTGCCCCGCGCCAGCCGGAAGCAGGCAGCCAGATCCTGCTGGACCGGTTGCTGGCCGGGGCCGGGCTGAACAGTGGTGCGGTCAGCTTCTGCCCGGCGGCTCGCAGTGAGTCCGATGCCGTGCTGATGGTGCAGGAGGGCAAGGCCGATTGCTGCTTTGGACTGGCTTCGATTGCTGCCCAGTTCAAGCTGGGGTTTGTACCCCTGGCGCGTGAGCGCTTTGACCTTCTGGTATGCCGCAAAGCCTGGTTCGATCCGCCATTGCAGGCGTTGCTGGCGTTTTGCCGCTCAGATGCGTTTGCTGCCCGCGCAAGAGAAATGGCCGGCTACGATGTAACCGGCCAGTTCCAGGTGCATCTCAATTTGTAGCAGACAAGCCAGCGTCAGGACTGACCGGCCTTCGCCGCGTTGGGGAAGAACAGTTGCTGGCCGCCAACCTTGTAGGACGCAATGGCGTTCTGCCCCTCCTCACTGATGATCCAGTTGACGAAGCTGTTTGCTTCATCAGCTTTCACGTTTGCGCATTTGTCCGGGCTGACCTGCATGATGCCGTACTGGTTGAACAATGCCTTGTCGCCTTCCACGGCAATCTTGAAGTCGCCCTTGTTCTTGAAAGCGATCCATGTGGCACGGTCGGACATCACGTAGGCGCCCATGCCGACGCCGGCATTGAGCGTGGCGCCCATGCCGGAGCCGGTTTCACGGTACCAGGTGCCTGAGGCGGCCTTTACGTCCACACCGGCAGCCTTCCACAAGCTGACTTCCTTCTTGTGGGTGCCGCTATCGTCGCCGCGCGAGGCAAACACGGCCTGCGCATCAGCGATCTTCTTGAGCGAGCCTGCAGCATCACTGCTGCCTGAAACCCCTGCCTTGTCGGCAGGCGGGCCAACGATGACGAAATCATTGTACATCACGTCATAGCGCTTCACACCGAAGCCTTCCTCGACGAACTTCTCTTCGGCCGCCTTGGCATGCACGAACAGCACGTCGCCATCGCAGTTCTTCGCATTCTTGATGGCCTGACCGGTGCCTACCGCAACCACGTTGACCTTGATGCCGGTCTTGCTCTCGAACATCGGCAGGATGTGGTCGAAGAGGCCGGAGTTCTGCGTCGATGTGGTCGACTGGACAATGATGGACTTGTCCTGCGCCAGTGCCTGTCCGGCGGTGGCAGAAATGGCGGCGATGCTCAGTGCCGCTGCAAGCAGCTTGATTGTTTTGGTCATGTTATCGGTTCCTTCGCTTACAGAACGAGTTTTCCCGCAAGATAGTCGCGGGCCTGGGTTGAGGCAGGTTTGGTGAAAAACGTTGAGGCCGGAGTGTGTTCGCTAACCTGACCGCGGTTGACGAACACCACGTCATGCGCCAGCCGTCTGGCCTGTCCGATGTCATGCGTGACCAGCAGAACCTTGATGCCGCGCTGGCGCGCGTCGGTGATCATCGCCTCGATCGCAGCGGTGGATGACGGGTCAAGACTGGCGGTAGGCTCATCAAGAAACAGCACGTCCGGGTTGCTGGCCAGCGCGCGCACCAAGGCGAGGCGTTGCTGCTCGCCGCCGGACAGCGCCCGCGCCGGTTGACGGGCCTTGTCCGCCAGGCCAGCGCGCTCCAGCAAGTCATCGCGGCGGGCGGTGTCAGCCTTGCCCGTGAGCTTCAGCACGAAATCGATATTCGCAGCCACCGAACGGCGCAACAGGACAGGCTTCTGAAACACCATGGCCTGGCGCGCGCGGCTGGCGGGGCCTGCAGGATCTCCGTTCCAGCTGATGGTGCCTGCATCGGGTTCGAGCAGGCCGTGCAAAAGCCGGATCAATACGCTCTTGCCAGCACCGTTCGGCCCCATGACCGCGGTAATGCCGCCATCGCTCAAAGTGAGGTTGATGCCATTGACGATATGCCTGCCGCCGGCGCTCCAGACCAGATTGCTGACCTTGAGCGGCAGCAGCCTGTCCGCAGCACGTTCGCTGGCCAGATGCTGGCTCAGGCAGGCAGTGGTGTTGTCAGGCATGGGCGGTGCGCTCCGCCGTGAGGCGCAGGCTCATCACCGCCGCATTGATCGACAAGGCAATGGCCAGCAGCACAAAACCCAGTGCCAGCGCCAGCGCCAGGTCACCCTTTGAGGTTTCAAGCGCAATTGCGGTGGTCATGACGCGGGTCAGGTGCGCAATGTTGCCGCCGACGATGATGACAGCGCCGACCTCTGCCACGGCGCGGCCGAACCCGGCCAGCAATACGGTCAACAGTGCATAACGGGCGTCCACAATGAGCGCTGTAATGCGCATGTTCCAGGGCACCGACAGCGAGGTGAATTGTTCTGCATACTCGGTGTCGAGCTCTTCAAGCACCTGCCGGCTCAGTGCGGTGATGATCGGCGTGATCAGCACCGTCTGGGCAATGATCATGGCGGCCGGCGTATACAGGAACTGCAGGAAGCCCAGCGGTCCGGCATTGGACAGCATCATGTAAACCAGCAAGCCGACCACCACGGGTGGCAGGCCCATCAGCGCATTGACCAGCACCAGCGCTGCACCACGGCCGGGAAACCTCACCGTTGCCAGTAGCGCGCCCAGCGGCAAACCGATCAGGGCCGATATCACCACTGCGCTCAGGCTAACCCGCAGCGACAGCAGGATGATCTCCGCCAGGTCGGCATCCATGTTCAACACCAGCTGAAAGGCCAGTGAGAAGGCTTCTGCAAAATCCTGCATTATATGTCTTTTTAGTGCGTGAATTACGAGCATGGGCAAGCTATCGCGTTGCACCGCCGGAATCAACGGGTCGCGCCCGTCTTTCCGGAGGACAGAAACTGCGTCTGCCTGCTGCCGGGCACGCCGCCGCTGCAGGCTCAATGGCCGCAGGTTGTGTGCTTTGCCAGCGGCCGCGAACCGGACTAGCATTCAGGGCAGACAATGAAGGGGCCGAACCAGCCATGTGGCGAAAGCTGTTGATCCTGCCGCCGGTTATTGCCGGCATTCTCGCTGTTTGGTGGTTCGCCAGTCAGCGCCAGTTGCCCCAGTCGGTGACCCCGGCCGAGGAAACCCGCAACGTGCGGGTCATCGAGGCTGCTCTGACCGACCTCGTTCCGTCGGTGTCGGGTTTTGGTACCGTGCAGCCGGGCAAGACCTGGAAGGCGGTGGTGCAGGCAGCCGGTGAGATCGAGTACGTTCATCCTGATCTGAAGCGGGGTGCGATCCTGTCGGGTGGAACCGAGATCATTCGCATTTCGCCGCGCGATTACGAGCTGTCCATTGCCCGCGCCAAAGCCAGTATCGGTCAGGCCGATGCCCAGATTGCCGAACTGGAAACCAGCCGGGAAAACACCAGGGCCAGTCTCGAAATCGAGCGGGAGGCGCTGACCATTCGCGAACGCGAACTGGAGCGCAAGCGCAAGCTGCAAGCCAGCGGCACGACCTCGCGCACTGCGCTCGATCAGGAGACCCGCGACACGCTGAACCAGCGCAAGAAGGTGCTCGATCTTGAAAACAACCTGAAGCTGATCCCGTCCAAGCTGGCAGCACTGGAGCAGCAGAAGAAGCTGTCGCAACTTGAGCTGCAGCAGGCTGAACTCAATCTGGCTCGCACCCGTATCACCCTTCCGTTCGATGCGCGCATGTCCGAAGTCTCGGCTGAGGTCACGCAGTTTGCCCAGGCCGGCGCGACGCTGGCCTCGGCCGATGGCATCGAGACGGCAGAGGTTGAAGCGCAGGTTCCGCTGGCCCGGTTTTCCGCGCTGATGAACGCAGCCGCCGGCAACGGGCTGGAACCCGGTGTTTCGCCGGACCGGATAAACCGCATCCTCGACCAGCTTGGACTGAAGGCTGTCATTCGCCTCAATGCCGGTGGGCGGAACGTTGAGTGGCCGGCACGGGTGTCACGGGTGTCCGACACCATCGATCTCAAGACCCGCTCGGTCGGCGTGATCGTCACGGCAGACGGGACCTGGCAACAGGCCCTGCCCGGCCAGCGCCCGCCCTTGTCGAAGGGCATGTTCGTTGAGGTCGAAATCAGCGCCAGAACGCTGACCGGCCAGATCGTGGTGCCACGCGCTGCGGTTCACAATGGCAAGGCCTATGTCGCCAACGCAGAAGACCGGCTGTCCATCCGGCAGGTTGAGCCGGGGCTGACGCAGTCCGGGCTGGTCATCATTCGCAGCGGTATCAACGCAGGCGACCGGGTTCTGGTGAGTGATCTCTTGCCTGCCATTGAAGGCATGAAGCTCCGGGTCACCCGCGACGAGCAACTGGAAGCAGAGCTGACAAGCAGGCTCAGTGCGGGCGAAGCAAAATGATCAACTATTTCGTTCGCCACCCCACCGCCGCCACGCTGGTGATGATCGGGTTGCTGGTGATCGGCCTGTTCTCGTTTCCGCAGTTGCGCCGCGAGACGTTTCCGCAGATTGCGCCAAGCAAGATTCAGGTGACGGTGGTCTGGCCCGGCAGCCGCCCGGAAGATGTCGAGACGGCCATCTGCCAGCGCGTCGAGGACGCCATCGACACGGTCAACAATGTCGATGAGGTCATCTGCGAAGCCCTTGAAGGCGTTGCCACCACTACGGTCGAAAAGACCGATGCCGTGACGCTGGACCGGTTTACCTCAGACGTGAAGACGGCGGTGGACGGCATTTCCGATTTTCCCGAGAACGTCGAGCGCCCCGTGGTTACACAGCTGGGCCGGACCGACTTCGTGGCGTCCGTTGCCATCACTGGCCCTGCGGACCGGGTCCAGCTCAAGGCCTTCGCCGAGCAGATCAAGGACCGCATGGAACTTTGGGGCGGCATCCCCAAGGTTGAGGTGCTGGGCTTTTCCGACCACGAAATCCGCATTGAGCTGAGCCGCGAAAACCTGCGCAGTTTCAATATTTCCACCGCAGACGTGGCCCGCGCGATCCAGCGCCAGTCGCTGGACTTGCCTTCCGGCGAGCTGGAGACCGGGGAACGCGATCTGCTTGTCAGGTATGCTGGTGAGCGCCGCCGCGTGGACGAGTTCCGCGACCTGGTCGTGGTGTCGTCGGCAAATGGCGGCCAGGTTGCGCTTGGCGACGTCGCCACCATCACCGACCGGTTCACGCTGGATGAAGCGCGCATCGAGTTCAACGCGAAGCCCGCCGCGGTACTGTCCATCACCAAGACAAACGAACAGGACACGCTTGATGTCATTTCCCGGGTGCAGTCGTTCCTGGAAGACGCCCGTGCCAAAGCCCCGCCAGGCATTGCCATGGCGATCACCAACGATGTGTCGTCCATTGTTCAGGATCGCCTGAGCCTGCTGATCCGCAATGCAGGCCAGGGTCTGGCACTGGTGTTCCTGGTGCTGTGGCTGTTCTTTGGCCTGCGCTACTCGTTCTGGGTGGCGGCCGGGCTGCCGGTGTCGTTTGCCGGGGCGTTCTTCCTGATGGTGGCGGTGGGCTATTCCATCAACATGCTCACCATGGTCGGCCTGCTCATCGTGATTGGCCTGCTGATGGACGATGCCATCGTGATTGCCGAAAATGTTGCCAGTCAGTACGGCAAGGGCAAGAAGCCCGCCATAGCCGCAATCGATGGCGCATCGCAGGTACTGCCCTCGGTGTTTGCCTCGTTTGCCACAACCGCCTGCATCTTCGGCTCGCTCGCATTCCTCAAGGGCGACATCGGCCAGATCCTGCGGGTGGTGCCGGTTGTCATGCTGTTCGTGCTGATCATCTCGCTGGTCGAAGCATTCCTGATCCTGCCCAATCACCTCTACCACGCGCTCGAAAAATCCGGCTCGCGCGAAGGCCGTGTGCAACAGTGGGTGGACAATGGGGTAAACTGGCTGCGCGATAGCGCCGTGGTGCCAATGGCCACCTGGGCGGTGAAGTGGCGCTATCTGACATTCGGTTGTGCCGTTGGTGCGCTGATGCTGGCCGTTGCCGCAGTGGTTGGCGGGCTGGTCAAGTTCTCGCCCTTCCCGGACCTTGATGGAAACGTGATGGAAGCCCGCATCATGTTGCCGCAAGGCACGCCGCTGAAGCGCACTGAAGAAGTGGTTGCCCGCATTGATGCAGCGCTTGAGCGGGTCAACCAGCAGCTCAAGGGCGATCAGCCGGGCGGTCAGGACCTGGTCCGCAATGTCACGCACCGGTTCAACTTCAACACCGATGCCGGCGAGACGGGGTCACATGTGGCAACCGTCATTGCCGACCTGCTGGACAGCGAAACGCGCACCTCGCGCATTGATGACGTCATCAGGCTGTGGAGCGAGGAAACCGGCGAGCTTGCCGATATCGTCAACCTCAACTTCACCGAGGGCACCTTCGGTCCCGGCGGGCGCGACATCGACATCCGCCTGACCGGACGTGACCTCGATCAGCTGTCGGCGGCGGCAAAGGAACTTTCCGCGTGGCTGCAGCAATACCGCGGCGTCTACAACCTGATGGACGACCTCAGGCCCGGCAAACCGGAACTGCGCATCACGCTGCGCGACGGCGCCGCCACGCTCGGCATCGACGGGCGCACCATTGCCGACCAGCTCAGGGCCAGCTTCTATGGCTTCAAGGTAGACGAGATTCAGCTTGGCCGGGAAAGCTACGAGATCAATGTCAGCCTGGACCGCGCAAGCCGGGATTCACTGGCCGACATCGACAACTTCACCATCACCGCAGCCGATGGCAGCCAGATCCCGCTGTCCGTGGTCGCCGAGGTAGAACAAGGACGCGGCTACTCGCGCATCCGGCGTGTCGACGGCCGGCGCACGGTGACCATCCTTGGCGAACTGGACAAGCGTTTCGCCAATTCCACCGAAATCCTCAATGACACGCGCAAGCGCTTTCTGCCGGAACTCAAGCAGAGATATCCGGATGTCTCGAGCAGCTTCGAGGGATCGAACGCCGATGCCAGCCGCACCCAGCGCTCCATGTTGTCAGGCTTCGTGCTGGGCCTTATCGGCGTCTACCTGCTGCTGTCGTTCCAGTTCCGCAGCTATCTCGAACCGTTCATCGTGATGATCATCATCCCGTTTGCGTTTGTCGGCGCGATAGGCGGGCACATGCTGATGGGGCTCGACTTCACCATGCCGTCCATGCTGGGCTTCGTGGCCCTGACCGGTATCGTGGTCAATGACTCGATCCTGCTGGTCAACTTCATCAAGCACTATCACGGCGACACGCAGTCTGTGGCCGAAGCCGCCCCCCTGGCCTCGGGCGCGCGGTTCCGGGCCATTCTGCTGACCTCGCTCACCACCATTGTCGGGCTGATGCCGCTGTTGACCGAAACATCGCTGCAGGCGCAGGTGCTGATCCCGCTCGTTACCAGCCTGGCCTTCGGCCTGCTGGCGACCACCGTGCTGGTGCTGATCATCGTGCCGGCGGTTTACACCATACTGGATGACTTTGGCGCAGCGCGGATCGACTAGTTCACTTTGCCGCGTCCAGCTTGTCCTGCGTCTTGAGGTCAAAGTCGCTGGCGTCGTGGCGTTCGCGCAATTGCTCCGACGGCTCGCCCCACGTCTTGTTGACCATGCGCCCGCGCTTGACGGCGGGCCGTGCGTCTATGGCGTCAGCCCAGCGGTTCACGTTCTTGTAGGACTGCACGTCGAGGAACTCGGCGGCATTGTACAGCCGGCCCAGCACCAGCCCGCCATACCACGGCCAGATCGCCATGTCGGCAATGGTGTACTCATCGCCTGACATGAACTCATTGTCTGCCAGGTGGCGGTCCAGCACGTCGAGCTGCCGCTTGGTCTCCATCGCAAACCGGTTGATCGGGTACTCCCATTTCTCCGGTGCATACGCATAGAAGTGACCGAAGCCACCGCCGAGATAGGGGGCGGATCCCATCTGCCAGAACAGCCAGTTCAGGCACTCAGTGCGCTTCACCGGGTCGGCGGGCATGAACGCACCAAACTTTTCTGACAGGTGAAGCAGGATCGAGGCGCTCTCGAACACCCGCACCGGTTCCGCTCCGCTTCGGTCCAGCAGGGCCGGAATCTTGGAGTTCGGGTTGACCTCGACAAAGCCCGAGGAGAACTGGTCTCCCTCGCCAATCTCGATCAGCCAGGCATCGTAATCTGCACCGTGATGTCCGGCGGCCAGCAGCTCTTCGAACATCACTGTCACCTTGACACCGTTGGGCGTGGCCAGCGAGTAGAGCTGAAAGGGGTGCTTGCCGACCGGCAGGTCCTTGTCGTGGGTGGCCCCGGCGACCGGACGGTTGATGCTGGCAAACTTGCCGCCGCTCTCGGCGTCCCATGTCCACACTCGCGGTGGTTCGTAGGTTTTCCCGGAGGTCATGATGATAAGCTCCTGATGTGGCAAGACTGGCTGTTGTGTAGTGTGAAAGTACATCGGAGGCCAGAGGGGCAGGCTCACAACATTTTGAACTGGCTCCAGTCTGCAACGGCCTTGTCTCGGGCTTGTTTGCACCAAACGTATCGCAGCAGAGAAAACCAAGGGAAACTTAGCCTCATGATCCGCAAAACACTTGCCGTCGCCGCTCTGTCAGTTGCCGGTTTCGAAGTGTCGGCCGCCGCCGCGCAGCAGGCTTTCGAAATTACGGGCAACAAGGGCACACGCCTGTCGGCGCAGGCCGTCACGTCGTTTGATCAGCCATGGGCCATGACCTTTCTGCCCGACGGTACCATGCTGGTGAACACCAAGCCCGGCGAGATGTTCCATGTCACGCAGGACGGCAAGAAGACTCAAGTCTCTGGCGTTCCCGAGGTTGTTTATGCCGGGCAAGGCGGCCTGGGCGACGTGGTTCTTCACCCCGGGTTTGCCAGCAATGGCCTGGTTTATATCTCCTATGCCGAGAAGGGCGATGGCGGCACTGCCGGTGCCGTGGTCATGCGTGCCAGGCTCGACACATCCGGCAATGCGCCAAGACTGGAGGGCATGGAGCGCATCTGGGAACAGCAACCGAAAGTCTCTGGCCGCGGGCACTATTCCCATCGCATCGCGTTCGGTCCGGATGGCAAACTGTTCATCAGCTCCGGAGACCGGCAGAAACTGACGCCCGCGCAGGATCTGAACAGTTCGCTTGGCAAGGTGATCCGCCTCAATGACGACGGCTCCATTCCGGCCGACAACCCGTGGACTGACAAGGGTGAATTGGCCAAGACCTTCTGGTCGATGGGCCACCGCAATCTGCTCGGCCTCGCCTTTGATGCCGAAGGCCGCTTGTGGAACCACGAGATGGGCCCGCGCCACGGAGATGAGCTCAACCTCGTGCAGCCCGGCAAGAACTATGGCTGGCCGGTGGTTTCCTATGGCAACCACTATTCCGGCGCGGCCATACCGGATCATGACACGCGGCCCGATTTTGAAGGTCCGAAGGAATGGTGGGTGCCGGCCATTTCGCCCGCCGGGCTGACTTTCTACTCCGCAGAGATGTTCGCCAGCTGGAAGGGCGATGCGCTGATTGGTGGCCTGTCTTCTCGCGCGCTGGTGCACGTGGACATTGACGGCACCAGCGCCAAGGAGGCCGAGCGCTTCGAATGGGGTGAGCGGGTGCGCGAAACCGAGCAAGGCCCCGACGGAGCGCTGTGGTTGCTCGAAGACGGCTCGCGCGGGCGGCTGCTCAAGCTGACACCGGCCGGCAGTTGAGCCGGACCGTCAACCCAGCACCGAGAAGCTGGACTCCTCGTTGATGGGCCGCTTGCGCGAGTAGAAGCCCACGTCGATCTGCTTGCCGATATAGGGCAATGTGAACCTTAGCGGCTCGGCGTCATGATCGTTGCCGGCTTCGCAATAGTCCACCAGTGCGGCCATCATCTTGCCGGCAATGGGCGCGTTCTTGTACTGGTTGCCGCTGGTGCCACAGGCCATGTAGAAGCCGGGCAGGGACGACTTGTCGTAGATCGGGATCCAGTCGGTGGAGGCATCGTACAGGTCAACCACGCCGCGTGTCTGCGATGGCACGCCGAGGCTTGGTACGCGCTGGGCATAGCGCATGGCCTGGGTCGTCCACTGGTCGGTAAAATTGCGGTCGTAGGTCTTGTCGTCCTCGGCCCACATATGCGCATCGCACGGCGGGTCTTCGCTGCCAATCAGGATGTGATTGCCGTGTTCGGGCCGGCAGTAGCAGGCGATGTCGCTGTCCGACACGATGGTGCCGTCGTTCTCGAAGTCGAAGCCTTCCGGGGCAGGAACGTGCACAACTTCCTGCCGCAATGGCCGGGTGGTGATGGTCATGTCACCGAGTACACCGGCCATCCCATTGACGATGGACGAACCCGGCCCCGCAACGTTGATGACGACGGGGGCATGAACCTCTTCACCATCAGCCAGCTTGACGCCGGACACCTTGCCGCCTGACTGCAATATTTCGATTACCTCTACGCCAAGCCGGGTTTGTGCCCCGTGTAGCCGCGCAGCGTCCATCAGGTTCTGCGCCGACAGCGCCGGGTCGGTCACGTAACCGGCCTTGGGCCAGAACACGGCTTCGCTCAAGTGGCCACCTGTCGGCTCACCGAAGCCTGCCTCGTCCATGCGCTTGGCCGGCGCATACCTTTCCAGCGAATAGACCGGCAGCCTGTCCTTGATCCGCACGGCATCCCACTCTTCGAACGGGCAATCCAGCGCGGCGGAGTTTTCCATGTGCCTGACCAGATGGCCGTTGGCTTCCGTCTTCATCACCAGGCAGCCGACCTCGCGGAACTTTGCCAGGTCCGCTCCGGCAGGCAGGCCCAGATAGTCAGCCCAGTCGCGCCAGTAGTGATAGCCTTCCCAGGCAAAAGCCGTGCCGTCAAAGGTGGAGTAGTGCATCCGGATGATGGCGCACGATCCGGCGGTTGAGCCATGCCCGGCTTGCCGGTTGCGGTCAATGGACAGCGTCTTCCATCCCGTCTTGGCCAGTTCGAAAGCGGTCGCGGCACCTATAACGCCGGTGCCGATGATGATGGCGTCGAAGCTTGCGCTCATCTGGTCCTCTCCATCACGCTGCGTGAATAGGCGGCAAGGGCATCGACTTCACCGGGGCGTGCGCGCTGGCCGGTGAAGGCCAGCAGGTAATCCGGCACCCTTGCCAGGCGCACGTCCAAAGGCTCGTTCAGCTCGGCAAACGTGTAGCCGATCTGCATGTAGTAAAGAACGCGGGCGCGCGTTTCTGCATCGCGCGGGTCAAAACCATGGCGCGCGAACATCGCGGTCAGTGCATCGAGCCGCGCCTCGTCCGACCGGTCCAGCCGCTTTCGCACTCCGCCGGAGCGGCGCGCCCATTCGCGCACTGCAAAGTCGAGCCGGGTGTTGAACAGGTCATCATCAATGAAACAGCGGAACACGTTGCACACCGCCTCGGTAATGGTCGCTGCCGGTGCCTGCGCCTGGCCGACGAGAGCTGCCGTATTGGTGGCCTCCCACTGGTCCAGAAGCGCATCCAGCAGGTGCTGGCGCGACTTGAAATACCAGTAGAAGCTGGACCGCGACACGTTCAGCCGCTCGCCCAGCGTCAGCACCTTGACCTGTTCCACACCATCGCTCAGCAGCACGTCCATGGCCACGGTCAGCCAGTCATCGCGGGTTACCTTGACGTTGCCGGCCTGGGCGTCATCGCTGTTCTGCCCGCTGGACGCGATGGGGATGACCTTGCCTGTGTTCATCCGCGCATCGCCTTGCCCTGCGGGTCGTACGGCGAGGCCGCGATAACCGTTGCGCCACGCTCCGCCCCGACAATGTGGGTGGTCAGCTGTTGGCCCTCGCCGGCACATGCGCGGTCAACCATCGCCATGGCAAGCGACTTGCCAAGCGTGTGGCCATAGCCGCCCGAGGTGATGAAGCCGACCAGTTTGCCATCTGCCCAGACCGGCTCGAAGCCGCTTGCATCGGCATCATCGGCATCAACGTCGAGCGTTACCAGCACCCGGCCCGATCCGCCTGCGTCCCGCTCTTTCATGGCCGCGTCACGGCCAACGAAGTCGGCCTTCTGCCAGTCGATCCAGCGGTCCATGCCGGTTTCGCCCGGCGTGTAGCCTTGCGTGAATTCGCGCGACCATATGCCGAAGCTCTTCTCCAGCCGCAGCGAGTTCAGCGCGTTGAAGCCGTACTCGCGTATGCCGCTTTCCGCACCCGCTTCCAGCAGTGCGCGGCGCAGCGCGATGTGCTCCATCAGGCTGCAGTTGATCTCGTATCCAAGCTCGCCCGCCACCGACAGGCGCGATACCTTTGCCCGGATCAGGCCGATGTCAAACTGCCCGCAACCCATGAACGGCAACGCGCCAACTGGCCCGTCCGTCAGCCGTTCGATCACCTCGCGCGATTTTGGCCCGGCCAGCGAGAACCCGGCCATCTGGTCGCCCAGGTCGCGCACCGTGACGCCGTCCTGCATGTGATCGTGGAACCACCGCATGTGCCATTCGCGCAGGTAGTAGCTGCCCATGATCCACCAGGTGCCGTCACCCCAGTTGAACACGGTCAGGTCGCCCTTGAGCTTGCCTTCCGGCGACAGCATCGGCGCAAGCCGCGCCCGGCCCGCTGCCGGCAGTTTCGAGGCCATCAGCCAGTCCAGCCAGCTTTCGGCATTCGGGCCCGACACCTCGAAGCGCGAGAAACCGGTAATGTCCAGAAGGCCGACGCCTTCGCGCACCGCCTTGCATTCTTCTGCCACGATTGGATG
The DNA here is from genome assembly GCA_033722845.1 of Anderseniella sp. GTDB lineage: Bacteria > Pseudomonadota > Alphaproteobacteria > Rhizobiales > Aestuariivirgaceae > Anderseniella. Next base: position 16,902 of record JAWVYF010000015.1, read on the forward strand.
CGCATTGGATCGCTTGAGGGACGGTTTCTCGACAAAGTCCTTCGGCGCAAAATAGAGCGGCAGTTCCAGCCCCCAGCTGGCACCCCAGCGGCATCCGGCTTCGCTCATGTCGTTGTAGACCGGCGCCATCTTGAGTGGCCGTCCGGCAGGCAGCTGCTCGTTCGGATAGGTCATCACGAAGCGGCGGGTATAGAACTGGCCGGTGGTTTCCTTGATGAACTGCTTGTTTTCTGCATATGGGCCGTAGCGGGCAACGTCCATGCCGAAGACGTCCGATTCCGGTTCGCCGTGGATGATCCATTCGGCAAGGGATTTGCCGACACCGCCCCCTTGCAGGAAGCCCGCCATCACCGCGCAGGCGCACCAGTAGCCCGGCTTGCCGCGTACCGGCCCGACCAGCGGGTTGCCGTCCGGCGAAAAGGTGAAGGCCCCGTTGACCCAGTTGCGCACGCCCACCTTTTGCAGAACGGGGAAGCGTTCAAAGCCAAGCCGCAACTCGTTCTCGATGCGGTCGATGTCTTCCTGCAGAAGCTCAATGCCGTAGTCCCACGGTGCGCCGTCCATCATCCAGTGCTGGTGGTTGATTTCGTAAATGCCCAGCAGCATGCCTTTCAGGTCCTGGCGCATGTAGGTGAAGCCTTCCAGGTCCACCACCATGGGGATTTCTTCGTCCAGTGCTGCGATTTCGGGGATCGTTTCGGTCAGCAGGTAATGGTGCGACAGCGGCGAGACCGGCAACTCGATACCGGCCATGCGGCCCACCTGCTTGGCCCACAGGCCCGCAGCGTTGACCACGTGCTCGCACTTGATGGTGCCCTTTTCGGTGACGACGTCCCAACCGCCGCCGGGGCGCTGGTGCAGCTCCAGCACCCGGTTGTGCTCGATCACCGTGGCGCCGTTCTTCTTCGCAGCACCCGCATAGGCATGCACCGTGCCGGTGGTGTCGATATAGCCTTCCCGGTCAGCCCACATGCCGCCAATGATGCCGTCGGTCGACAGGACCGGGCACAGCTCACCGGCTTCCTTTGGTGTAACCAGGCGAACGTCCTCGATGCCGATGGACTGGAACGTGCGATAGGCCGACTGGAGCCACTCCCACCGGTCGGGCGTACCGGCCAGCACCAGCCCGCCGGTCATGTGCATGCCGACGGACTGGCCACTTTCCTTCTCGATCTCGCTCAGAAGGTCGATGGTGTAGGCCTGAAGGGAAGCAATGTTCGGGTCGGCATTGAGCGCATGAAACCCGCCTGCTGCATGCCAGGACGAGCCAGCCGTCAGCACCGAGCGCTCGATCAGGGCCACGTCGGACCAGCCGAACTTGGCCAGGTGATACAGCACCGAAGCGCCAACAACGCCGCCACCAATGACCACAACACGGTATTCGGATTTCATCGGACACGCCTCCTGAACAATGCGACTGGCGGCGAGTAAATACCGTGCACCAGGACTTGTCTAGACACTAGTGTACAGTGCTGCCGGTCCTTGGTGCGTCACGGGTACTTGTCGACGCCAAGTTCGCCGCCGAAGCCCCAGTCTTCTTTCTCGACGTCGTTGATCACCACCCACACTGCATCCCGGTTGGCACCGGTGGTCTCTACCATGGCATCGGTCAGCGCCTTGACCAGCTTTCTTTTCTGCTCCCGGTCACGGCCGGCAAACATTTCAACCCTGATGATCGGCATGCCTTTTGTCCTCCTGACAGCGCCGTTGCAATCTCTGGTGGCGCACACGTATCCTTGCCTGTCTGAAGTCATCAGGCAAACCCCGGTTTGGAACCATCCACGCAAGCATAAAGGAGCGCCATGAGCGACCAGTTCGACTACATCATCGTGGGCGCAGGCTCTGCCGGATGTGTTTTGGCGAACCGGCTCTCGGCTGACCCGCAGGTGCGCGTCTGCCTGCTGGAGGCCGGACCGGCAGACTGGAATCCGCTTATCCACATGCCGGTGGGCTGGATGCAGCTGATGAAAAGCCCGACCTACAACTGGCTGTACGAAACTGAAAGCTCGGACTGGACTGGCGGACGCCGCGTACCCATCCCGCGCGGCAAGACGCTGGGCGGGTCGTCGTCCATCAATGGCTGCATTTTCAATCGCGGCACCGCGAGCGACTTCGATCACTGGGCGCAACTGGGTAACCGGGGCTGGGGCTATGCAGATGTGCTGCCTGCCTTCAGAAGCCTGGAGAGTTATACCGGCGATGACCCGGACGGCTACCGGGGCAAGGATGGCCCGCTCAAGGTCACGCCGACCGACTGGCATCACCCGCTGGTCGATGCGTTTATGGATGGGGCCGAGTCGCTCGGCATCCCGAAGAACCCCGACTATAATGGCAAGCAGCAGGAAGGCTCTTCCTATACCCAGCGCACCATTGTGCGCGGCCGCCGGCAAAGCGCGGCGAAGGCGTTTCTGACCCCGATCAGCTCGCGGCCGAACCTCGACATTCGCACCGGCGCACACGTGACGGAACTGTTGTTCGATGCCAACCGCTGCACGGGCGTGCGCTACCTGAAGGGTGGCCGGGGCGGCCAGCAAGCCGATGTGACGGCCACACGTGAGGTGATCCTTTCAGGCGGCGTCATCAACTCACCTCAGCTGTTGCAACTGGCCGGTATCGGCAATCCGGACCTGCTGCGGCAGCGCGGTATAAGCGTGCGCCATGCCCTGCCGGGTGTGGGTGAAAACCTGCGCGATCATTTTACCCCGCGCTTCACGGCCAGAGTGAAGAACACCGATACCTTCAATGAAAAGGTGCACGGGGTGCGGCTGATGGCGGAGGCTGTGAAGTGGGCCTTGCGTCAGCCGTCGGCACTCGGCATTCCCTCGACGGTCTGTTACGCGTTTACCCGGTCTGACCCCGCGCTGGACGTGAACGACCTGCAGATCACCTTCATGCCGGCCAGCTACAAGGAAGGCCATCAGGGTACGCTCGACGACAAGCCCGGCATGACCATTGCCGCCTGGCAACAGCGGCCTGACAGCAAGGGCACGGTCACGGTTCGCTCGGCGGACCCGTTCGACAAGCCTGTCATCGATGCCAATTACCTGGGCGAAGAAAGCGACCGGCGGGTGTTGCTTGCGGGGTTGAAACTTGCCCGCAAGTTGCTGCGCACCCAGCCGATGCAGCCCTATTTTGCCGGCGAACTCTACCCGGGCGATGCGGTCGTCACGGACGACGACTTGCTGGCCACTGCGCGTGAGCGCGGCACCACGGTGTTTCACATGATGGGCACCTGCAAGATGGGGCCGGC
>JAWVYF010000016.1:0-20035 GCA_033722845.1 Anderseniella sp.
AATGGCCTTTAGAAGGCTGTCGCCGATCTCCTGGCCAAGCCTGCTGTTGACCACCCTGAAACGGTCCAGATCGACAATCATGACCGCCAGCCTTGCGTCCCCGGCCGCAGCAGCACGGCTCACGGCCTGGCCAAGCCGATCGAGGTACAAGGCATAATTCGGCAGCCCGGTCACGACATCATAAATCGCGTCGGACAACATGCGTTCCTGCGACTGACGCTCCTGGGAGGCATCGGTCAACAGGCCCGACAGCCGCAGGCCGGTTTCGGCTGCGTTGGTGAGCGAGCGGCCCTTCAGCGAATACCAGCGGTACCGGCCGTCCGCATGGCGGAAGCGTAGCTGCTGTTCGAAGCGCTGGTTGGCCCGCGAGCGGGCCATCTCGAGCATGGCACTGAAGGCCGGCATGTCATTGGGATGCAGCAGATTGATCCACGCCTGCAACGACGTGTTCGACAAGCTGCCAGCTTCGTATCCGAGCAGGCCTTCAAGCTGTTCGCCAACATGAAACGACCCATCGCCTGGCTGATAATCCCACACCACCTGCTCACCACCGGCCAGTGCCAATGCGTTGCGCTCGGCCTCCAGCGCATCAAGCTCGGGGTTGAGAACACTGGAGAAGGCGAAGTAGGTCAGGACGAACGCCAATGCTACAAGAACGATGGCCAACCCGCCGACAAGCAAGGGCGAGGCCAGTTCACTGGGTGGACGTTGCAGTGCGATGTAACCGGCCGCGATGGTCCAGGCGCCAAGCATCAACCAGACAAGAATGGAAGAGCGTGCGCGAACACCGCCTCGCATGACCAGCGAGGCTGCGGTCAACAACACGATTGCCACAGATGCAGCGAACACCGGCCGGACAATCTGCTTGACCACAAGGGGTTCGAACCAGCTGTAGGCCGCCAGACCCAGACAGGCTCCACCGGCCGCCACCAGCAACAGGCTCAACAATGGCATCTGGCGGCGGGTCCGCATGATCGTGACCCCCATCAGCAACACACCGGCCGCCATCAGGGCTTCGACAATGGCACTCAGCACCTCGTCACCCGGCACAGGCATCAGACGTGAAAGGGCTGGTTGCAGCAAGCCGGTTTCCAGTGTGATGAACCCGACCGCTGCCCAGGCAAAGACCGCAGACAACGGAAATACGATCTGGGGCGACAGAACGACGAGGCACGTAATGACCAGCACGGACAGCGTTGCCATGCCTATCACTACGCCACGATAAAGCGACTGCCGCGACATGTTCGCATCGAATGCGCTTCGCTTCCACAAGCGGATACCATTGACACCCAGCTCGGATAATTCCAGCGCAACTGACAGTGAGCTGCGCGGCGGGATGGTCAGGGCAAAGGCATCCCGGTCCGGCACGTTTACACGGGCCAGACGTGGACCGGTCGAGACTGTTGCTGCTGCGATCCGGCTGCTGAGGTAGGTCGGGCGGAATATGCCCGATCCGGGAAACGACTGCCGCGATGCATCGATAACCAGTTCCACCGGCTCGACAGCTTCGTTGATGGCGGTAAAAATTGCCCAACGATGCTTCGGACCATCGCCGGTCGCCTGCAGCAGCATCGCCTCTGTTGCGCCGGCAGTCGTGGAAGGCACCTGTACCGAAGCCTGTTTCTTGTCGGTTTCCACGGCACCGAGAAACGGCACGAGATCGACATATGCGGCAGGGAAGCTGGTTCGGACAAGTTTGGTGGCACCCTGGGCTGCTGCCGGCACTGCAGGCAGCAGCATCGACAGGAGAATGGCAGCGAGAACTGCAACAATTGCCCGGTGCGCGTGCACCATCTTCCTCCACTTCCGGCTCTTCACGTCCGCAGGGTCAACATAGCGCGACAATGAGGAAGTCCCAAAGCCACAAAGGCACCGTTGCGATAGCTTATCCACCGCACGCAAACTCAACGTGTTACCAGTTCCCGGTCTGGTGGATCGCTGTCCAATAGCGCAAACAGCAGGTGATCCTGCCAGCGGCCGTCAATCTTCAGGTATTGCCGCGCATAGCCTTCTTCCTTGAACCCCACCTTGTGGAGCAGCCGTTGCGAAGCCTCATTGTGGGGCAGACAGGCCGCTTCGACCCTGTGCAATCTGAGGCTTTCAAATGCAAAGCTGACGGCGGCAGCCAGCGCGTCCGTGAGGAACCCTTGACCGGCAAACGGCTGGCCGACCCAGTATCCCACCGATGCCGACTGTGCGACGCCCCGGCGAACGTTCGAAAGCGTAAGCCCGCCGACCAGCTGCCCGGATTGCTGGGAAAAAATGAAGAATGCATAAGCGTAGTCATCCCGCATGTCCCGATTGTACCGGCGAACGCGCTGGCGAAATGCCGGCCGGGTGAGATCATCACGCGGCCACGTCGGCTCCCAGGGTTCCAGAAATGAACGGCTGACAGAACGCAACTGGGCCCACTCGGCATAGTCTGCCATCACCGGCAGACGCATCACCACGCGACCGGATTGCAAGACCGGCTCAGCATCCAGAAATGCGTAGTTTCGCAAGAATGCCATGGCTGTCTTTCTACGGGGTCGAGGCGCAAAATACTGAACAATTCAGAACTCAACCAAAGTGTGCCGCAATATCCGCTGTCTTCGCAAGCAAGGATGTGGCGCCGACCGCGGCATGGCTAACGCCATTACCGTGAAAGATTGACCTGGCAAGTCGGGATATGTCGTGTCGTTCAACCGCGTCTATGCGGGCAAGAATGTCAGGCACTTCAGGCACCCGGCCATAGGACAGATACTGCCGGGCAATCTGGTCGGCGCGCGATGACGGGCTTTCAAGGCTCATGACAAGCGATGCTTTCACTTGCGCCCGGGCACGCTCGAGTTCCTCGTTGGTGACCGACTGCTCCAGCGAGTGCACGATGTCTGCAGCCACCGTGGCAAACTCTGCAGCCTTGTCATGGGCGGTGGCGGCGTAGATCTGCATGAGCCCTGCATCGGCATAGGCAGACACATAGGCAAAGGTCGAGTAGCACAAGCCCCGGCGCTCGCGCGCCTCCTGAAACAGGCGGGAGGACATGCCGCCGCCAAGAATGCTGGCCGTCAGATAGGCGGCGTATATGTCTTTGTCGTGGTAGCCCACAGCCGGAAACGCGAGCACCTGGTGCACCTGATCCAGCGGACGCTCGACCAGTGTACGCGCGGCGGTGAAGATGGGCGGTTGCCGGTCCGTTTGCAGGCCGGCCCTGACCCCGGAGAATGCCTTGCTGACGGCATCCACGAGTTGAGCGTGATCCAGGTTGCCCGCTGCAGACACCACCATCCGGCCAGCTGTGTAGTGACGTTTGCGATAAGCGGTCAGGTCTTCACAAACAAACTGGCTTACCGTCTCCGGCGTACCGAGGATATCACGGCCGAGCGGGTGGTCTGGCCAGGCCGCCGCCTGGGCGAGATCGAAAACCAGATCGTCTGGCGTGTCCCTGGCGGCTGCGATCTCTTGCAGGATGACCGACTTTTCCAGCGCCAGATCGTCGGCTTCGAACTTCGGCTGCATTACAATGTCGCTGATCACGTCCAGTGCCAGCCGCCAGTCATCCTTCAGCACCCGCGCATAGTAGGCCGTCTTCTCCATCGACGTGGAGGCGTTCATGTCACCACCAGCGGCCTCAATTTGCGCTGCAATGTCGAACGCCGACCTGGTTGGCGTTCCCTTGAAGGCCATGTGCTCAAGCAGATGGGCAAGTCCGTTCTGGTCAGCTGTTTCATCTCGCGAACCAGCCTGTGCCCACACGCCAAGAGCCACGGTCTCGACTTGGGGCATGCAATGCGAGACGACACTCAGGCCTGACTCAAGAACCGATAAATTGACGCTCATTGTCAGCCAGCAGCCTGGGTGCGCGAGGCGATGTAGGTCTTCACCTCTTCAAGCGAATTGGGCAGCACATCAAACACTTCCTTGCGGTCCATCAGGTCGCCCATACGCTGCGGCAAGCCCGGGCGCACACCGCTTGCGCTTTCAACGGCATCGGGAAACTTCGCCGGGTGCGCGGTCGCAAGGGTGATCATCGGCACGCCGGGTTCAGCCAGCTGACGTGCCACGGCATAGCCGACAGCGGTGTGCGGATCCAGCAATTCTCCGGTCTCGGCCAGCGTCTGGCGAATGGTGCTGGCTGTCCCGGCTTCATCGGTCCGCCCCGAAGAGAAACCGGCACGGATATAGTTCCGCATCGGCTCGCTCAATGTGAACGCGCCGGATTGCTTGAGGTTGTCCATGAGCCGGCCGACTTCTTCGGCATCCTTGCCAGCTGCCTCAAACAGAAGGCGCTCGAAATTGCTCGAGACCTGGATGTCCATGGATGGGCTTTGCGTCGCCTCGACGCCTAGCACTTCATAGCGACTGGTCTGCAACGTGCGGTGCAGGATGTCGTTGACGTTTGTCGCGATGACCAGATCCTTGATCGGCAGCCCCATGTGCCGGGCCACCTGGCCAGCGAAGATATCGCCGAAGTTGCCGGTGGGCACGGAGTAACTTACCGGTCTGTCAGGCCCGCCCAAAGCCAGCGCGGTAGTGAAGTAATAGACCGTCTGGGCCATGATGCGCGCCCAGTTGATCGAGTTGACGCCCGACAACAGAACCTGGTCGCGAAACTGGGCGTCGGAGAACATCGCCTTCACATGCGCCTGGCAGTCATCGAAGTTTCCTTCCAGCGCGATGTTGTGGACGTTGTCCTTGCCCACCGTGGTCATCTGGCGGCGCTGGACGTCAGACACCCGGCCATGCGGATGCAGGATGAAGATGTCGGTCCGGGTGGAGTTTGAGAAGGCTTCGATTGCCGCGCCACCCGTGTCGCCCGACGTAGCGCCCACAATGGTTGCGCGCCGGCCACTGCGGGCAAGCGCATGGTCCATCAGGCGGGCCAGCAGTTGCATCGCAACGTCCTTGAAGGCGAGCGTCGGCCCGTGGAAAAGTTCCATGAGCCACTGGTTGGCATCGAGCTGCTTGAGCGGCACAACGGCCTTGTGGGCAAAGGTTCCGTAAGCCTCGTCGATCATCTGCTTGAGCGCTGCATCATCGATCTCGCCACCCACAAACGGGTGCAGCACGGTAAAAGCGACATCGGCATAGGACTGGCCGCGCATGGCGCGCAATTGTTCGGGCGACAGTTGAGGCCATTGCCCGGGCACGTACAGCCCGCCGTCCGGCGCAAGGCCCGCCAGCAGGACATCCACAAATCCAAGAGAGGGCGCACGGCCCCGGGTCGAGATATATTTCATGCGTCTTTGCCAGTCGTTGGCTTGGCAGCTTCGGCCTTGCGGCGGCGGATAAAAAGCCAGCTCATAACCGCAAGCACGAGCGCCAGTGAATACCAGGTGAGAGCGTATTGCAGGTGATTGTTCGGTAGTTCAACCTTCAAGTCTTCCTGATCGGGGAATTTTTCGTCGCCAGGTTCGCCGCCAGGCTCGATCTGCACAAATACCGAAGACGTGATGGGTGCCGGTTCTCCCGCGCTTTCGGCCACTGACGGCGGGAGGGATACGGCGATGCCGGGCAGGTCGTACCAGTACCAGACGTTTTTGGACAGGTCTGCATCCGGCGAGAACAGATTTCGGTCGCGCGCACGATTGCGTGTGACGCCGGTGACGGTCACTTCGCCTTGCGGCATGCGCCAGCCTTGCGTGCTGCCCAGCATGGCCTCATCGATGAAGCCGCGATCGACAAGCACAATGAAGCCGCTGTTCGCCAAAAACGGCGTAATGACCTGCAGGCCTGCGCGCTTGCCGCGCGGGCGGTAAACGTAGCGCGTTTCGTTGTGAACGTAACGGCCGGTCATGCGGACGCGATAGAAGTCTGCATCATAGCCGTGTTCAATCGCGGCCTCGATATCGCTCATCGCGATCGGATTGGCGGTGATGGCGCTTGCGCGGGCTTCGATCAGGCGCTCTTTCCACTGCAGGCGCATAACCTGCCAGGTGCCAAGCCCAAGCAGCATGGCAATGCCGACAAGCGCTGCAATCACCACAGGTCCGTTTGAGCGGGCTTCAGTGTCAGATGGCCTCATCCGTGAGCTCATTCATCGTGGGCACGCCCTTCGCGGGCGCTGGTTTCGTATTGACGGGCGAGCAGGTAACCCTTCACCGGGCGCAGCAGCAGCATCGGCAAGCCGACGGCCAGCGGAATAGCCACCAGCGCGTGCACCCAATAGGCAGGCTGCCAGGTCAGTTCGACGAAAAGCACACCTGCCGTTGCCAGTGTGCCTGCAATCAGCATGACGAACCACGCAGCACCATCGCCTGCGTCAGAAAACCCGAACCCCAGTCCGCAGCGCTCGCATTTGTCGGCCACTTTCAGGTAGCCAGCGAACATCCGCCCCTGCCCGCAGCGCGGGCATTTGCCTGCAAGGCCGGTGCCCAGCGAAGACTGGGGCGGGTAGTACTGGTTCTGGCTCTCGTTCATGTCGCAGGCGGAACCCTTGCTTGATGTCATGAAAAAGGCCGCATGAGACACCGTTGTCCCATGCGGCCGCGTCGTGTCTTCGCGGTGGCGCTAGTGCTGCGCGATGGTTGCGCCGTAGCTGCCCCACACGTAGATGCAGGCAAACAGGAACAGCCAGACCACGTCCACGAAATGCCAGTACCAGGCGGCCGCCTCAAAGCCGAAATGCTGCTTCGGCGTGAAGTGACCCTGCAGCGCGCGGAACAGGCAAACGATCAGGAAGATCGTGCCGATCAGCACGTGGAAGCCGTGGAAACCGGTCGCCATGAAGAAGGTCGAACTGTAGATGTTGCCACCATTTTCCGCCTTGAAGGCAAACGGAGCAACAGAATATTCGAAGGCCTGGATGCACGAGAACAGCACACCGAGCGCGATGGTGCAGATCAGACCCCACTTCAGACCCTTGCGGTCGCCATTGATCAGCGCATGGTGCGCCCAGGTAACGGTGGTACCCGACAGCAGCAGGATCAGCGTGTTCAGAAGCGGCAGGTGCCACGGGTCGAACACTTCAATGCCGGCCGGCGGCCAGGCACCCTGGGTCACTTCCTGACGCGCGGCCTGAATGGAGGCGTCGGCGTAGAGCGATGCTTCAAAGAATGCCCAGAACCAGGCCACGAAGAACATGATCTCCGAGGCGATGAACATCAGCATGCCGTAGCGCAGGTGCAGTTGCACAACTGGCGTGTGATCGCCGGCATGGGATTCCCTGACCACATCGCGCCACCACATGAACATGGTGTAGAGCACGATGGCCGTACCGATCAGGAACAGCCAGGACACACCCCAGGTCTGGCCAGCATGCAGCCAGTGGACCGCGCCAATGGCCATGGTCAAGGCGCCAATTGATCCCGTAATCGGCCACGGGCTGGGATCTACCAGGTGATAATCGTGATTTTTAGCGTGGCTGTCTGCCATTGCCCTCTTCTCCCGCTATTTGATCCGGCTGATTGTTGTTGTCCGGACCGACATTCAATTTACCTTGTCATCACCGGTCCTGGTACCAAGCGATGAAGTTTTCACCGCATCGGTCTCAGCCCGGAAAAACGTGTAGGACAGCGTGATCGTGGTCACCGACTTCATGTCTGGATCGTTCACGATGTCCGGGTCGATATAGTAGCTCACCGGCATGTCGATGGACTGACCCGGTTGCAGCGTCTGCTCGGTAAAGCAGAAGCACTCGATCTTGGAAAAATACACCCCGGCCTTGGCAGGCGTGACGTTGAAGGTGGCTGTGCCGGTTACCGGCTGGCTGCCGGTGTTGGTCGCCTTGTAGAAGGCCAGCGTCTGCTCACCAATGCGAATGACCTGCTCGTGCTGAACCGGCTTGAAAGCCCAACTGAGCCCATGGTTCACATTGGCGTCGAAGGTGACGCGAATGGTCTTGTCGAGAGCTTCAATCGGTGCGGCTTCGGCGCGCTGTGTGGTGCCGCCGAACCCCGTCACCTGGCAGAACAACTGGTAGAGCGGTACCGCCGCGTATGCGACGCCAACCATGCCGCAGGCAATGGACGCCGTAACGACGGCCACCTTGAGATTGTTGCGTTCACCTGATGTGTTGGCCGTCATTGATCAGCTCACCCCAGGCAGTTTGTCGCCACCCAGGCGGACGATTGTCGTGACGAACACGATGGCAACGAGTGCGACCAGAATGAGCGCCAGCGCCAGCGAGCGCTTGCGGCGGCGTTCTGTCTCTTCCGGGGTCGGGGTATATGTTTCGATTTCCTGCATCTGGTCCCGCCTCGTCCTATACGAACTGCCACATGAAGTATGCAGCCCGGTCGACAAGCATCGCACCGAACATGGCAAACAGGTAAATGATCGAATACCCGAACAGAACCTTGGGTGGACGCTCTGCGGCCTTGCCATCACGCAAGCGATACACCGACCACGCATGTTTGATGAAGACGCCGGTCAGCACTGCAGCGATTGCGCCGTAAACGACGCCCGACACGCCAAACAGCACCGGAAGTACGGCAACCGGAGCCATGGCCAGCGAGTACCACCAGATCTGCGCGCGGGTCGCATCGGCGCCGGCAACGTTTGGCAGCATCGGCACGCCAGCGGTTTCGTAGTCGCCCATCTTGAAAAGCGCCAGCGCCCAGAAGTGCGGCGGCGTCCACATGAAGATCACCAGGAATAACGACACGCTGGCAAGGTCGATGGAGCCGGTGACTGCCGTCCACGCGATCATGGGAGGAAAGGCGCCGGCAGCCCCACCGATGACGATGTTCTGCGGTGTCGAGCGCTTCAGCCACATCGTGTAGATGACGGCATAGAAGAAGATGGTGAAGGCCAGGAACGCCGCTGCCACCCAGTTGGCCGCCAGGCCCAGCAGCACGACCGAACCGATGGACAGGGCCAGCCCGAAGTACAGCGCTTCGCCCGGCTCAATGGCACCGCGCGGAATGGGCCGCTTTGAAGTGCGGCTCATCTGGCTGTCGATGTCGGCATCGTACCACATGTTGAGCGCGCCCGATGCGCCTGCACCCACGGCAATGCACAGCAGGGAGACAAAGGCCGTCCACGGGTGAATGCTGCCGGGTGCTAGAACGAGGCCGCAGAACGCGGTGAAAATGACCAGCGACATGACACGCGGCTTGAGCAGTGCCCAGTAGTCCTCCACCGCACCATTGCCGCCCAGAGAAATGCCGGGGGCCGGGGTGTGGCGGGAACCGATGTCTGTGGTGACGTCGCTCATCTGATGCTTTCAATCATGTGCCCGCCTGTTGCGGGCCCTGGTACACCGGCCCCCGCGCTCACGATGGCGAGGGCCGATGCGGGTTTGCTCGTTTTACTTGATGACCGGCAGGGTCGAGAACTGGTGGAACGGCGGCGGAGAGGACAGCGTCCATTCCAGCGTCGTTGCAGACTCGCCCCACGGGTTGTCACCGGCTACGCGCTTCTTCGAGAAAGCTTCGATGATGCCATACAGGAAGATGAGCACCGAGAAGGCCGAGATGTAGGAGCCGATCGACGAGACATAGTTCCAGCCAGCGAATGCATCCGGATAGTCGATGTAACGGCGCGGCATGCCGGCCAGACCCAGGAAGTGCTGCGGGAAGAACAGGATGTTCACACCGATGAACTGCACCCAGAAGTGAGCACGGGCTATGGTGGAGTTGTACATGTAGCCGAACATTTTCGGGAACCAGTAGTACCAGCCACCGAAGATCGAGAACACGGCACCCAGCGACAGCACATAATGGAAGTGCGCCACCACGTAGTAGGTGTCATGCAGCGAACGGTCGACACCGGCATTGGCCAGCACCACGCCCGTCACACCACCAACGGTGAACAGGAAGATGAAGCCGATGGCCCACAGCATGGGGGTGCGGAACTCGATGGAGCCGCCCCACATGGTGGCGATCCACGAGAAGATCTTCACGCCGGTCGGCACCGCGATGACCATGGTGGCGGCCACGAAGTAAGCCTGCGTGTCCACATCCATGCCGACGGTGTACATGTGGTGCGCCCACACGATGAAGCCGACAAGGCCGATGGCGACCATGGCGTATGCCATGCCCAGATAACCGAACACCGGCTTCTTGGAGAAGGTCGACACGATCTGCGAGATGATGCCGAAGCCGGGCAGGATCAGGATGTAAACCTCAGGGTGGGCAAAGAACCAGAACAGGTGCTGGTACAGGATCGGGTCGCCGCCGCCTTCCGGGCGGAAGAACGAGGTACCGAAGTTGCGGTCCGTCAGCAGCATGGTGATGGCACCGGCGAACACCGGCAGCGACAGCAGCAGCAGGAACGCGGTAACCAGCACCGACCACACGAACAGCGGCATCTTGTGCAGGGTCATACCCGGCGCGCGCATGTTGAAGATGGTGGTGATGAAGTTGATCACGCCGAGAATGGATGACGCACCGGCAATGTGCATGGACAAAATGGCATAGTCCATGGCCGGGCCGCCCTGGCTCGACAGCGGCGGATACAGCGTCCAGCCGCCGCCAACGCCCATGAAGCCATCCTGGCCTTCAACGAACATCGACAGCACCAGCAGGATAAGGGCTGGCGGCAACAGCCAGAACGAGATGTTGTTCATCCGCGGGAAGGCCATGTCCGGCGCACCGATCATGATCGGAACGAACCAGTTGCCGAAACCGCCGATCATGGCCGGCATGACCATGAAGAAGATCATCAGCAGGCCGTGCGCAGTGACGAACACATTGAACATGTGCTTGCCGGCATCCAGTGCCAGGCCCTCGTCAACACCATACACCATCTGCGCAAGACCATGGAAATACTGGATTCCCGGCTCCTGGAGTTCCATGCGCATGAAGATGGACAGAATGCCACCGACAAGACCGGAGAAAATGGCGAACCAAAGGTACATCGTGCCGATGTCCTTGTGGTTGGTGGAGAAAAGGTAGCGCTTGATCCCCGTCGGGTGATCATCATGCGCGTCGTGCGTTGCTGCTGCGTTAGCCATCAGGGCTTTCCTCGCTACTTTGCAATCAAATCAGTTATTGTTGTTCGGCTTGGCCGATGCGTCGAGAGCCAGCTTGCCCTTGCGCTCAAGCGCGGCAGACAGCTCTTTCTGAGCTTCATCGACGTCATCCTTGGCTTTTTCTGCCCAGGCATTGAACATCTCTTCGGACACCACCCGAACGGTGATGGGCATGAACGCATGGTCCTTGCCGCAAAGCTCCGAGCACTGGCCGTAGAACACGCCTTCCTTCTCCGCCTTGAACCAGGTTTCGTTCAGGCGGCCGGGAACGGCGTCGATCTTTGAACCGAATGAAGGGACCGTCCAGGCGTGGAGCACGTCGTTGGCGGTCACGATCACGCGGATCACCTTGTTGACCGGCACTACCACCTCGACGTCGGTCTGAAGCAGGCGCGGCTCGCCGTCCTTGAGGTCCTCGTCAGCCTTCATGGTTGCGGTGAAGGAGATGTCGCCGTGGTCCGGGTATTCATAATCCCAGTACCATTTGTTGCCGATTGCCTTGATCGTCATGTCTGCAGCCGGCAGATCGCGCTGGAAATACAGCAAGCGGAACGACGGGATGGCGATTGCGATCAGGATCAGGATCGGCACGACCGTCCAGACAACCTCAATGAAGGTGTTGTGCGTGGTCTTGGACGGCTTCGGGTTCGACTTGGCGTTGAACTTCGCCATCACGTAGAGGAGAAGCGCCAGAACGAACAGCGAGATCAGCGTAATGATGACCAGCAGAAAGTTGTGGAAGTTGGTGATGAACTCCATGACCGGAGTAGCTGCCTGCTGCAGCCCCAGCTGCCATTCGGCTGGCTGGCCAAGTCCGGCGGCATTGGCCTGAACGGCCAGGCCTGTGGAGAACGCAATAAGAATCAGTGTCGCAAAAAGCTTGCGCATGTGTGCCCTCATAAAACTCGCCTGCTGGCGGTTTGCCCGTCTTGCAGTCTTTTTAGTTGTAGCGACGCCCGACTTTGGCAGCCAGATGACGCTTCAACCCCTCTTGAACCACATTAGCCGGTCGCCTGCAACCTTGATCAAGCGCGTCAAATATGCGCGACATTGCAAGTGTCCACCACTTGGCATGCACACATCTAGTTTTTTGAATAGTTTAGCCTTGCGGAAGGTTTTCTCTCTCGCATGCGCTTGCGCCACACAGAAGGCTTTGACCCCATACAAATGCCTCATTTGCCCCCGATGGAGAGCATCAGCCAGCGTGAAGCAGGCCGGCGAGGCAATGACATACTTGCCGGGTTGATGAATCAGGGCGCTGTCTGGCATACACGCTGGCATCGCAACGGGACGTGCGGCAGTCTGGATTACTGACAGGGAGCTCCAAAGCAAGTGGCCATTTCCAACAACATGATTCGACTTGTATCGGCGGGCATCCTCGCCCTCGGCCTTGCTGGTGGCGCTCTGGCTCAGCAGCAGCCAGCCAACCCCAAACAGTTCGGCCCGCGCGTCAACTCGGGAGGCGGTGCGTCGCCTGCAGCGCCAGCCCGGCCTGCACCGGACCTGATTGCTGAAAACGGCAAGTGGAAGGTGCAGTGTGAATCACGCCCTGCCGGCAAGGATGCACAGGGCCGTGACGTACCGGCGATGAAGGCATGCGCCATGGTGCAGGTCAGCCGCGATGAAACGCGCCCGCAGGTGGCGCTGTCGCTGATCATGCGGCATCAGAAGCAGGGCAACAAAGAGGCTACCATGATGCAGATCATGGCACCGATCGGCGTGTTCCTGCCGACCGGCATCGCGCTGGAAATCGACGGGCAGGCTGTTGGCCGTGTGCCGTTCGTGCGCTGCCTGCCGCAGACCCGGGTCTCGCCGCCACTGTGCACCGCAACCGCAGAAGCCCAGGCAGCGACGCTGGAGAAGATGAGAAAGGGAGCCCAGGCGAATTTCATCATCTATGAAGCGCCGGGCAAGGCCATCAAGCTGCCGATCTCGCTGAACGGCTTTACTGCGTCATACAAGGCACTGGTCGACAACAGCTAGGCCTGCCGCCTCGCAAGCGGGGTTGCGCAAGCGCTGCAGAGTGTCCAAATTCACCGGTATGGCTGCCGGCGGCATCAAGGCCATGATGCAGCTGGCGCACCCTTTTGTTTGCGCAACCCAACCAACCGGGAGACCTGTACCCCTGTGACCGGCCAACCTACGTCCGACGACCTGTTCTACTCCGGTTCTGACCTGACCAGCGACCGCGCCGTCGCGCTGACCGAGGACGCATTGGCAAATGCCGATGACGGCGAACTGTTTCTTGAGTATCGCCAGTCCGAGAACCTGGTGTTCGACGACGGCCAGTTGCGCACCGCCAGCTTCGACGTCCACCACGGCTTTGGCTTGCGTGCCATCAGTGGCGAGGCATCGGCCTATGCCCACTCAGCAGATATATCCGAAGCCGGCATCAGGCGCGCGGCTGAAACGGTTCGTGCCGTGCAACAGGGGTCGGGCGATGTATCGGCCGGCCCTGCGCGCACCAATGTAAGTCTGTACGCGCCCGACAATCCGGTCGAGCAGATGAGCTTTGAAGACAAGGTAGCCCTGCTCAAGCAGGTGGATGCCTTTACCCGCAGCCTCGACGAACGCGTTACGCAGGTCAGCGTTGGCCTGTCCGGCGAGTGGCAGGCGGTCGACATCATCCGCCCCGGCGGCGAGATCATCCGTGACCGCCGCCCGCTTGTGCGGTTCAACGTTTCGGTGGTCACCAGCAAGGGCGACCGGCGCGGCAGTGGCGTTCATGGCATGGGCGGGCGTACCGGATACGCGGCCTACGTGAACGAGGACAACTGGCAGGCCGCAGCACGCGAGGCGCTGCGCCAAAGCCTTGTATCGCTCGACGCTGAAGACGCACCTGCAGGCGAGATGGACGTGGTACTTGGCCCCGGCTGGCCCGGTATTTTGCTGCACGAAGCCATCGGCCACGGTCTGGAAGGCGACTTCAACCGCAAGCAGACGTCTGCCTTTGCCGGGCTGCTTGGTGAGCGTATCGCCTCACCCGGCGTGACGGTGGTGGATGACGGCACCTTGAGTGACAGGCGCGGTTCGCTGAGCGTCGATGACGAAGGCACACCTGCCCAGTGCACCACCCTGATTGAAGACGGCATATTGGTCGGCTTCATGCAGGACCGGTTGAATGCACGGCTGATGGGTGTGGCGCCTACCGGCAATGGGCGGCGGCAATCTTATTCCCATCACCCGATGCCGCGCATGACCAACACGGTCATGCTCAACGGAGACAAGGAACCCGGCGAGATCATCGCTTCGGTGAAGAACGGCCTGTATGCCGTCTCGTTTGGCGGTGGCCAGGTCGACATAACCTCAGGCAAGTTCGTGTTCTCCTGCACCGAGGCCTACCGCATCGAGGACGGCAAGATCGGCGCACCGGTAAAAGGCGCCACACTGATCGGCAACGGACCGGACGCACTGACGCGAGTTTCGATGGTGGGCAATGACATGGCGCTGGACACCGGCATCGGCACCTGTGGCAAGAACGGCCAGGGCGTGCCGGTTGGCGTTGGCCAGCCAACCTTGCGGCTTGACCGGATCACCGTCGGCGGGACAGCTGCCTGACAGGCGGATGGCGACCCGATCAGATGAACATCACCACCCTGATATTTGACTTTGACGGCGTGATGTCGGGGTATCACGCGCCGTCGCGGCTGGATGCATTGGCCAGCATGACCGGCCTTGGCAGCAGCGAAGTTTTCCAGCGCATCTGGGAAACCGGCTTCGAGGACGAAGCCGAGGCAGGCAGGTTCGATGATGGGGAGAGCTATCTGGCCGCCTTCTCCGAACAGCTTGGCAGGCCTGTGTCGCGAGAGCAGTGGATCAAGGCACGGGCAACGGCCATGGAGCATTGGCCGGGCATGCATGAACTGGTGGGCCGGCTTTCCGCCGGTTACCGGATTGCGCTGCTCACCAATAACGGGCCGTTGACGCAATCGGCTTTTGCCGAGCTTGCCCCGCAAACCGCAGACCTGTTTGGACGCGACATCTACTTTTCGTGGCAGTTCGGCACCAAGAAGCCTGACCCCCTCATCTTCGAGGCCATTGCGAACCGCCTTCAAACGTCTCCAGAAGCTTGCCTGTTCATTGACGACAAGCCGCGCAACGTTGCCGGAGCAAGCAAGGCGGGCATGACTGCGCTGCACTTTGCTGATGCGGCAACCCTGCGCCACGACTTGTCCAGGCTTGATATCGCGGACCTTGCTTCGTGAACACCACTGGCAAGGCAAAGGTTGGCGCGCGCTTTACCACCGGGTCCACCATGAACCACGTGGTGGTGATGACCTTCACCAGCGCCATTGGCCTGATGGCCATGTTCCTGGTCGACCTGATCGACCTGTGGTTCATCACCATGCTCGACATCATCGAGGCAACCGCAGCGATCGGCTTTGCCGGCACCATCGTATTCTCCAACCTGTCGGTGGGTCTGGGCATGTCGATTGCCGGCGGGGCGCTGGTTGCGCAGGCGCTTGGCCGGGACGATGAAGATGAGGCACGGCAGGCCGCGTCATCCACGCTGGTGTTGTCGCTGGCAACCGGCGTGCTGGTGGCCATCCTGGTGGGCATTTTCGCCCGCCCCCTTCTCAGCCTGCTTGGTGCTGCTGGTGAAACGCTGGAGATTGCCCGTTCCTACCTGCTTGTCATTCTGCCCGGGTTCGCACTGCTGGCCGGTGCCATCACGCTCAGCTTCACTCTGCGCGCACTGGGCGACCCCACACGCGCCATGTACGTGACCCTCACCACCGCAGCTGCCAACGCGGTGCTGGACCCGATCTTCATTTTCAGCTTCGGGCTTGGGGTCGAGGGCGCAGCACTTGCCACCGTGTGCGCCAACCTGGCGTCGTTCTCGGTTGGTTTCTATTGCCTGCAGAAACATCACGGCTTTCTGGTCATGCCAACGGTGGACAGCATTCGGCGCATTTTGCGCCCCCTGTCCCGGATCGCACTGCCGGCCATTGCCACGCAGCTCGCAACGCCGTTCTCGATTGCCTACCTGACCGCCGTAACCGCCCAGTTCGGCACCGATGCTGTTGCCGGTGTTGCTGTGATCAACCGGCTGATCCCGGTTGCCTTTGGCATCATCTTTTCGCTGTCCGGCGCGGTTGGCCCGGTGGTCGGCCAGAATTATGGCGCTGGCCGACTCGAACGGGTGCGCCAGACCCTCATCGACGGGTTCAAGTTTTCAACCGCCTACACCGCCATCATAAGCCTGATCATGCTGGCATTGGCCGGGCAGTTGCCCGGCTGGTTCAATGCAACACCCCAGGCTGGAGAACTGGTGACCTACTATTACACCTTTATCGCCATCACCTGGGCCTTTGCCGGCATGCAGTTCGTCTCCCAGGCGGCGTTCAACAACCTGGACAAGGCGTCCTGGTCGATGTGGTTCAACTGGGGCAAGGCAACCATCGGCACCATTCCGCTGTTGCACCTTGGCGCAAATCTTGCCGGGGCCAAGGGCGCTTTAATCGCCATGGGTGCAGCAAACGTGGTATTCGGCATCGCCGCCGCCCTGACTGCGCTTTGGCTGGTCAGGGCGCTTGAAGCACGGCAAACATCTTATGGAGAAACCGCCTGACCATGAATGACGCGCCTGCAAACCGCGAACTTATCGACATCATTCTGGCGTCCAACCAGGGCCGGACGGCAGCCGCTCTTGCCATGGCCGGCGGCTACAGCGTGGACAGCGCGGAGAAGGCGCTCAAGACACAGGTTCGCGAGATCGGATCGAAGATTGCGCTGAAAGCACGTGAGCCGGAAGAGCTGGAATTGCTGCTCGATGTCATCGAGGCAGGAGAGCACGATGATTACCTGACCAACCCCGATGCGCTGCTTTCGCGCGAAGCCATCGAGGAAGGCGAGGAAATCCTCGCCCATGTCTATGGCTCTGTGGACCGGGCACGCACCATCGCCCGGTCATTGCGCCGGCCGCATGGCCTTACCGAAGAAAAGATGGAACGCATGATGACGCTTGCCGCCACATTGTGCGTGGCAGGGCTGGTGCAGCGCGGGCGGCAGGGTTTCATGGCAGCCGAGGTTTCAGGCGCGGGCTCGGTATTCTGGAAGGAGCTGTTCAAGGCTGTCTACAAGGGCGTCACCTATGTGCCGCCCAAACGGCGCAAGCGGCGCAGCCGGTCCACCTATGCCAAATCCTACAAGACCTCGGCCAAGCGCAAGCGCCAGAGGCGCCGGTCGAAGCGCAAGACAACGCCAAGCCTGGCGGATGTGTTTGGCGAGTTGATCAAACGGGCTATATGATACCGTGATGGTTGTAGCGCGGGCGTTCGCCCGGTCACCAGGTCAGGGAGTTTGTCGCCTATGAATATCGTTGAAATGATTGCCCGGTCCCACAATGGACATGGCCTTGATGTGCTGGGCCAGCAGTTCGGACTGACCCGCGAACAGACCCTTGAAGCCGTCGCCGAGCTTGCCCCCGTTGTGACATCCGGTGTGCGCCGCAATACCCGTCAGGACGACGGCATCGTCTCGTTGCTCGAGGCACTGTCCGGCGGGCGGCACGAGCGATACCTCGATGATGACAGCGCGATCCAGTACGACCAGGTGCGCGATGAAGGCAATGCCATTCTCGGCCATTTGTTCGGCGACAAGCAGGTCAGCCGCGAGGTGGCCATGCAGGCCGCCGGATCTACCGGCATCGGTTCAGCCATCCTGAAAAAGATGCTGCCGGTGATCGCCTCCATGGTGCTTGGTGCCATCTTCAAGCAGATGACCGGCGGCAGCCGGCAGCCTGCGCCTCAGCCGCGCGGTGGTTCCGGTGGCGGGTTGGGCGACATCCTGGGTGACATTCTCGGCGGCGGGCAAAGCCGCCAGACCAAGCTCGATCCCATTCCTGATCCCGGCACAGGCGGCGGCAGCAGCGGCAGCGGTGGGAGCCTTGATGACCTGTTGCGTGACGTGCTTGGCGGAGGCCAGCAACGCGCGCCGCAACCACAACCACGCCAGCGCGCACCGCAGCAAGGCGGCGGTCTGGACGACCTGCTGCGCGATATTCTGGGTGGCGGCATGGGCGCTCCGCGCCAGTCTCAACCGCGTGGCGGCAGCTATAATGATGAAGCCGTAAGGCGCGGGCGCGAGTCGCTCGACGACATACTCAGCGGCGATACCAGAACGCGGTCCGGTAACGCCGCTGATGACTTGCTTGACTCGGTCAACCGAAGGCTGGGTTACCGGTAGGGCCTCTGCCGCTTGCGGCGGCCATTAACGGCCTGCTCAAGCTCCAGCGCTGCATTGACGCTCAGCGGCAGGCGCGAAGCCCACAGCACTTCGTCGCGGCGCACGCCGATATCGGCCAGCGTCCTGTCATCGAGGTCCTGCATCGCGCGGACCTTGCCGCGCGCCTTCCAGTGGCGATAACGGCACGCCATCCAGTCAGCGATTGATACGGCATCATGGCAGCCGGCACGGGCAATTGCATGGTCAGTCATGGCACTACTCTCCTGTTCGCGCAGAAGACCTCTTCTGCGGGTTGAGACCGCTTGATGTGTGCGGCGGGGTCAGTCCGTCTGTTGACGTGAGCTCAATATGCCGCTTGACGTTTCATCAATCCAACGAATAGTATTTATGAAATTCATCACCATTCATGATGATTGGAAATGCCATGCTGCCCAACCTCGATGTCGACCTGTTAAAAACCTTCGCCGTGCTGGCGGAGACCGGCAATTTCACCCGCACGGCGGAGGAAGTGGGCCGCACCCAGTCTGCCGTGTCCATGCAGGTGAAGCGGCTTGAGGAGCTGGTCGGCAAGCCGCTGCTTGTCCGCGAAGGCCGGTCCAACACCCTGACCGCCGACGGCCAGATGCTGCTCGACTATGCGCGGCGGATGATCCAGTTGAACGACGAGGCGATGACGGTTTTTACCCGGCCGGAAGTATCCGGACACGTGCGCTTTGGCACGCCGGACGACTATGCCGACCGCATACTGCCGGATGTGCTGGCGCGGTTTGCCCGCACCAACTGCAAGGTGCAGGTAGATGTAGACTGCGGCACCAGCAAGGGCATGCTCGAAAAGATGAAGAACGGCGATCTGGACCTCGCGCTGATCACCTGTGAAGCCGATACCGCCAATGTGCAGGTGGTGCGCACGGAAAGACTGCTTTGGGTCACCTCGGCCAAGCACTCGGTACACCGGACAGAGGTCTTGCCAGTGGCGTTCTCGCAATATGGCTGCGCCTGGCGGCAAATGGCCATCGATGCGCTCGAAACCATGGGGCGTGAGTATCGTGTGGCCTATGCCAGCGCCAATTCCAGCGCCATCAATGCCGCAGTACTGGCCGGGCTGGCTGTGGCGGCGATCCCCGAAATCTGCATGCGGCCCGGCATGCGCGTACTGGGTGAAAAGGACGGCTTCCCGCCGCTTGGCCTGTTCGACATCGGCCTTGTCCGCTCATCAAAGACCAACGAGGCGGTCGACTCTCTTGCCAGTCACATTGCCGACGCCATGTGCTGCCTGACGCCGGCAGGTGTGATGGGTGTCGCGGCGGAGTGAGGCATCTGACCTTGTTCGAGAAGGTCAAGTTCTGGGCGCGCAGCCTGAAGCGAGATGTCTCCGCGCTCTACATCGCCGCCCACGACAGCCGAACCCCGTGGATGGCGAGGGCTGTCGCGCTAACGGTCACGCTCTATGCGCTTAGCCCAATCGACCTCATCCCAGACTTCATACCGGTGATCGGTTACCTTGATGACCTCGTCATCGTGCCGCTCGGCATCTGGCTTGTGATACGGCTGATCCCGCCAGATCTTATGCAGGTCTACCGCGAGGCTGCATCAGGCGGCGCAAGACTACCCGTCAGCTGGACTGGCGCTGCGCTAGTCGGCCGCGTTTGGCTCGGTTTTTCAGTATGGTTATACCGGCTGCTCACCTGAATTCACACCATGTCACCCTCGGGCTTGTCCCGAGGGTCCAGTAACACGCTGATGCCAACGGCTGAGGGGGGTATTTGCGTCCCTGCCTTCGTGCCGGGACCCAATCTGGGCCCCGGAACAGGTCCGGGGCACCTATTGGCCCGGTGCGGAAGCCACTCTCACCGCCCCGGCGGCACCACCTCGTAGCCCTTTTCTTCCGGCTCGTCGTCGATGAGTTCCGCCGGAAAGCCGTCAGCCAGGATCGACAGACCCGTCGCTTCTTCC
>JAWVYF010000017.1:0-20016 GCA_033722845.1 Anderseniella sp.
ATCACGCTGGCCAGCGCTGCAACACGGGATGCCGCCGAATGATCCGCTACTCGCTCATCTGCGACAAGGACCACGAGTTCGACGGCTGGTTCGGCTCGTCCGCCGATTTTGACACCCAGGCCAAGCGTGGTCTGGTCGAGTGTCCGATGTGCGGATCGGTAAAGGTGCAGAAGGCGCTGATGACGCCCGGCGTGCCGGCCAAGTCGAACCGCAAGACTGATGATGCGCAGCCCGTCACCGCTCTTTCCGCGCCCGCTGATCCAAAAACGCAAGCCATGATGCAGATGGTCCGCAAGCTGCGTGAGCACGTTGAAGCAAACGCAGATTATGTGGGCGACAAGTTTGCCGAGCAGGCCCGGCGCATTCACTATGGCGAGGAAGACCCGCGCGGCATTTATGGCGAGGCGACCATCAAGGATGCGGTCGAACTGCACGAAGAAGGCATCGACGTGCTGCCGCTGCCCAAACTGCCGGACGAGGCGAACTGAGGCCGCTCAGCCCTGCTTGCGCGATACCAGCATGTAGTTGACGTCCGTATCGGCTGCCTTGCGCCAGGTGTTGGACAGGGGGGAATATGTCACGCCGGTGACCTCCTGAACCGGGCAATCAGCTTCTGCCAGCCAGGTCTTCAGCTCATCAGGTGTAATGAACTTCTCCCACTGGTGGGTGCCCTTGGGCAGCCAGCCCAGCACGTACTCTGCGCCAATGATAGCCAGGCCAAACGCCTTGAGTGTCCGGTTGAGCGTGGCGACGAACATCAGCCCGCCGGGCTTGACCATGCCAGCACAGGTTTTCGCGAAGTCTGCCGGGTCCGCCACGTGTTCGATGACTTCCATGTTCAGAATGACGTCGAACTTTTCGCCTGCGGCAGCAAGGTCTTCCGCCGTGGAGGCGCGATAGTCGATGTCGAGGCCCTGTTCTTCGGCGTGAACCGAAGCGGTCTTGATGTTCTTCTCGGATGCATCGACGCCGACGACCTCCGCGCCGAGGCGTGCCATCGGTTCGCACAGCAGCCCGCCGCCGCAGCCGATATCGAGAAAGCGCAGGCTCTTGAACGGTTCACGCTGGTTGGGGTCGATGCGCAGCCGCGCGGTGACCTGCTCGCGGATATAGTCGAGCCGGACCGGGTTGAACTTGTGCAGTACGCCGAACTTGCCGTCCGGGTTCCACCATTCTGCGGCGAGCGCGGAGAAGCGCTCGACCTCTGCCGGGTCAATGGAACTGCGGGGCGTGGTGGCGGATGTGGTGCTCATGATGGGTCCTTCGCTAGCCGAGCCTGAATGCGGTGTAAATAGAGACACGGCCAATATTGCCTTTTTGCCGCGTTTGCCTGTATTAACGGCCTCGTCGTTTTCAGATCATATTGTTTCGGCAGATGGACTGATCAACCACACGCGAACCGGCGCACTGCCTGTTCGTCCATTGGTTGTTTGGCAGAAGCAGGGTTTTGCAAGTGGGCCGGCTGGTAATGAAATTTGGCGGGACGTCGGTGGCCGACGTTGACCGCATCCGCAATGTCGCCCGGCACGTGGCGCGCGAGGTGGCGGCCGGGCATCAGGTTGCCGTCGTCGTATCGGCCATGGCGGGCACGACGGACCGGCTTGTCGGCTGGGTCAACGAGGCCGCAGCGTCCGGCACCGCCAATCGCGTTGATCTGGACATGAGCGAATACGACTCCGTCGTTGCATCGGGTGAGCAGATTACGTCCGGTCTGTTGGCCATCGTGCTGCAGTCGATGGGCATCAAGGCGCGCTCCTGGGCCGGCTGGCAGGTGCCGATGAAGACCAGCGATGCACACGGATCGGCCCGTATTCTTGAGGTCGAGTGCGACGAGATGATTGCCGGGCTGGAGCGCGGCGAAGTGGCGGTGATGGCCGGCTTCCAGGGTATTTCGGATGATGGCCGGATCACCACGCTCGGCCGGGGCGGTTCGGACACCAGTGCCGTGGCGCTGGCTGCCGCACTTGAGGCGCGTTGCGACATCTATACGGATGTCGATGGGGTCTACACCACCGATCCGCGGATCGAACCGAAGGCGCGCAAGACGAGCCGTATTTCGTACGAAGAGATGCTCGAGCTTGCATCGCTGGGGGCCAAGGTCCTGCAGACCCGCTCGGTCGAGCTTGCCATGGTATACAAGGTGCCGTTGCAGGTGCGCTCAAGCTTTGAAAGTCCGGACTCACCGGACCAGAACATGGAAGACGGCACTGGTCCGGGAACGCTTGTTTGCGACGAGGAGAACATTGTGGAACAGCAGGTTGTCAGTGGCATTGCCTACTCGCGGGACGAGGCAAAGATTTCGGTGCGCCGGGTCAAGGACAAGCCGGGGGTATCAGCCGCGATTTTCGGTCCGCTGTCGGATGCCAACGTGAGCGTCGACATGATCGTGCAGAACGTATCTGCCGATGGTGAGACGGCGAACATCACCTTTACTGTTGCCACCAAGGACGTCGACAAGGCGATGGCGGTCCTCGAAGAGGCCAGGAAGGATATCGGCTTTGCCGAACTTGAGGCTTCGCCGGGTGTGGCAAAGGTGTCGGTCATCGGTATCGGCATGCGCAGCCATGCTGGTGTTGCTGCAAAGATGTTCTCCACGCTGGCCGACAAGGGCATCAACATCCAGGCCATTACCACGTCGGAGATCAAGATCTCGGTGTTGATCGACGAGGCCTATACCGAACTTGCAGTGCGAACGTTGCACTCTGCCTACGAGCTTGACCAGGGTTGAGCAGGAGCGCGGCACGAGATGAAACTGCAGTGGCGAAAACGTGAAGGGTGAGGCAGCGAGCTGATGGTTGCAACAAGCCAGGGCCCGCGAGTTTTGCTCAGACGCATGCGCGAGGTCATGGCCCGGCCAGAGGCAGCGCAAGCAAGACTCGACAGGATTGTATCGCTCATCGCGGCCAACATGGTGGCCGAGGTGTGCTCGATCTATGTCATGCGCCCGACCGGCAACGTGTTGGAACTGTTCGCGTCCGAAGGCCTGAAAGCTGAAGCTGTTCACCAGTCGACGCTGAAAACGGGTGAGGGCCTGGTGGGCGTGATTGCCCATGATGCCAAGCCGCTGTCGCTGTCCGATGCGCAATCGCACCCCGCGTTCAAGTATCTGCCTGAAACCGGTGAAGAGATTTACTCGTCATTCCTGGGCGTTCCGATCCTGCGTCACGGCGTGGTGAGTGGGGTGCTGGTGGTACAGAACCAGGTCAAGCGCAGCTATACCGAGGAAGAAGAAGAAGCCCTGCTCACCGTCGCCATGGTTCTGGCCGAGGTGATCGCGACAGAAGACGTGCAGCAGGCGCTGCTGCCCGCCGGAGGCACCCAGGCCCTCACCGGTTCGCTGCACATCTTGGGCGAGGCGCTGGTGGATGGTGTCGGACTGGGCCACGTTGTGCTGCACGAACCGCGCGTGATCGTGACGAATTTCATTGCAGAGGATGCGGAGGCTGAGCGCGAACGGCTGGATGCTGCACTGGACAAGCTGCATGCACATGTCGATGAACTGGCGGATCGCTCACCTGGAGCAGGTGGCGTCGACTTCGAGGACATTCTCGAAACGGTCCGGATGTTTGCCCGCGACCGGGGCTGGCAGCGCCGCCTGCGTGAAGCGGTGTCGACAGGTCTGACAGCTGAAGCCGCGGTGGAGCGGGTGCAGTCCGATACCCGTGCACGGCTGGTGCGGCAGGCCGATCCGTACCTGCGCGAGCGGTTGCATGATCTTGATGATCTGGCCAACCGTTTGCTGCGCATTCTTACTGGTGCGCGGGAGAAGGCGTCGGAAAGTGAGTTGCCGAAGGATGCGGTGATCGTGGCGCGCACGATGGGGCCGGCAGAGCTGCTCGACTATCCGCGCGATTCTCTGCGCGGGCTGGTGCTGGAAAGTGCCGGGGCCACCAGTCACGTGGCCATCGTGGCGCGGGCCATGGGGCTGACAATGGTTGGCTCGGCCGACAGTATTTCCGATCTGGTGGAAGATGGTCAGGAGATCATTCTTGATGGCAGCACGGGCGAAGTGCATGTCAGGCCGTCGCCGGAGGTGCAGGCGGTCTATGCCGAAAAGGTCCGGCTTTATGCCAAGCGGCAGGAACAGTATGCGCGGCTGAAGGACAAGCCGGCGGTGACACTCGATGGAGTGCCAATCAATTTGTGCATCAATGCCGGCCTTCAGGTTGACCTGCCGCACCTTGAAGCAGCCGGTGCATCCGGCATCGGCCTGTTCCGGACCGAGCTACAGTTCATGCTGGCGCGGCGCTTTCCGCGGTTTGGCGAACAGCAACGGTTCTACAAGGGTGTGCTGGACGAAGCCGGTGACAGGCCGGTGGTGTTCCGGACGCTGGATATCGGCTCCGACAAGGTGCTGCCGTACCTGAACGCCATCAAGGAAGCCAACCCGGCAATCGGCTGGCGCGCCATCCGCATGGCGCTGGACAGGCCGGCCTTGTTGCGGCTGCAGCTACGGGCGCTGATTTCGGCGGCGGGCGGCAAGCAGCTCAGCATCATGTTTCCGATGATCTCGCAGACAGCGGAGATGGTGAAGGCTCGGGCGGTGGTTGAACGTGAGTGCGAGTTCATTGCCTCGCGGGGGCAAGCCTTGCCCAGCGAAATCCGGGTTGGCGCAATGATGGAAGTGCCAGCGCTGTTATGGGAGCTGGATCATTTGCTGCCGCATACCGATTTCATCTCGGTTGGCTCGAACGATCTGTTGCAATTCATGTTTGCAGCAGACCGGCTGCACCCCCGCCTTGCCGGGCGCTATGACGGGCTGACGCCTGCTGCGCTGAAAGCGCTGGATGTGATCCGCGAGCGATGTGAGGCGCATGACACGCCACTTACGCTTTGTGGAGAGATGGCCGGCAAGCCACTGGACGCGCTGGCGCTGATCGCCCTTGGTTACCGGTCAATCTCGATGTCGCCCACTGCGGTTGGACCGGTCAAGCAGATGTTGCTGCACCTGGATGCGGGCAAGGCCGCGGCGTTTCTTCGCGACCACCTGGACGATGACGTGAGTTCGCTGCGCGAAGCGTTGATGCAATTTGCCCGGCAGAACCAGATTCCGTTGTAGTTCTTGCGACTGGCTTGCTGCTGCTTTTCCTTGCTGCGCTTGTTGTTTTCGCGCAGCCGGACGGAAAACCGGTTCCCATCCCCGTTCAAGCCGGGGACATGCTTTTCCTGGCTGCGCTTTCCATAAACCAAATGCTAACCCTGATGGCTCATGATCTCCGGTCAATTGGGATTGGAACCGGCCTGGTGGGATTTGGCCGGTGCCACGAACGGTCCGGTTGTCAGTTTGAGTTGCGTGGGTTTGAAGGGCATTGAGCCACTTAACCCTGGCCGACTTGGAGCGGCGCCGGTCTCGCGAGCAGGAGTATGCGGGCGATGAACCAGCACACGCATGGCAGTTTTGAGCAGAATTTCGAGAATTACCGGCCCAAGCCGGATGGCAAGCAGGATCCGGCAGGCGAGGCTGGCTGGTTTCTTCAGCGCGAGCGCGAGCGCCGCAAGATTTCGCTGCGCGATGTCGCCAATGCCATTCGCGTCCATCCGATCCATCTGGATGCCATTGAGCGCGGTGACCTGACCCGGATGCCGCATCGCTCCGATGCAATCGGCATGGTTGGTGCCTATGCCGAATTCCTCGGCTTCGATCCGCAGCCGATGATGATGCATTATGCTCAACTTCTGCCGCGTTCCAGCGCGCCGAAGCAGCCTGGCAACAAGGCCCCCAAGCCGCTTGGCAGTGCCCGAATCATCGAGTTTCCAATGGCGCGCCGTCTCAAGGACATGGCATCCGGACCCGGTGGGGTCGTGGCGTCGGTGGCATTTGCCGTGATGCTGTTCGGCGGTGTGGCATTCTCGTTGATGCCGGGTGGCGAGCAGGCTGCACCTGAGCTGGCCCAGACCACGCCTCAGCAGGAGCAGGTGGCTACGGGTGGTGCGAACACCGAAGTGGCAGCAACCTCTCAGCAAAGCGAAACGCCCATGCCCGATGCAGCGCCAGTGCAGCAGGCTGAAAATGCGCCTGACGCGGCAACCGATCCGATTGGCGCATTGCTGGCCGAACAGGCCGACAGGGCGGCAGATGGCCTGAGCGGCCTCGACAAGCTGATTGCCAACAATGGCGAGATTGACAAGATCACGACGGCAACGACCGGCGAGCCGGCACCGGTGACCAAGCCGGTTGAGACAGACAGCGAAGGCCGCATTTTTGGTGCAGACAATGCCGATGCCCGGCTGGTTCTGAAGGCGACTGCTCCGGTCTGGGTGCGTATCGAGGACGGCAAGGGCAAGGCCATCCTGACAGAGACACTGATGTCAGGTGACCGTTTCATGGTGCCGAACAAGAAGGGCCTGGTGGTCATTGCTCGCGATGGCGGCCTGTTGAAGTATGAGATCGACGGCAAGGAGCTTGGCGCGCTTGGCACGCCGGGCGAGATCATCGTCAATCGCAAGCTGGACATCTCCGAGCTGATGAACCGGGGCAGCTGAGCCCGCGGCCCAGCCATTGAAGACCTGAAAGGGGCCTGCCGGTTGGCGGGCCCTTTCATGTTCCGGCTGGACGTTTGCCCTGGGGCCTCTTACATAGCGTTGCCATGATGCTGGACCAGAACCCACAGATTGACCGGATTCTTCAAAAGTTTGACGCCGTCGAGGCCGAACTGGGCTCGGGCGTGGCTGGTGATGACTTTGTGCGGCTGTCCAAGGAGTACGCCGAGCTTGAGCCAACGGTGAAGGCGATCCGCGCACTTCGCGACGCGCGCCGGGAAATGGCCGGCGTCGAGGAGATGCTGCAATCGGGTGACCGCGAGATGGTTGCGCTTGCGGAAGCTGAGCAGGAAGAGCTGAAAGAGCGGCTTGAAACGCTGGAACATGACCTGCGCTTGCAGCTGTTGCCGAAAGATGCTGCTGATGAGCGGAGCGTTATCCTTGAGGTTCGGGCTGGCACCGGGGGCGATGAAGCTGCGCTGTTTGCCGGCGACCTGTTCCGGATGTACCAGCGCCACGCCCAGATCCATGGCTGGAAGGTTGAGGTGCTGTCGGCCAGCGAGGCAGAGCTTGGCGGCTACAAGGAGATCATCGCCTCAATTACCGGCGCCGGGGTTTATGCGCGGCTGAAGTTCGAGTCTGGCGTGCACCGGGTTCAGCGGGTGCCGGAAACAGAAGCGCAGGGGCGTATCCACACGTCGGCAGCCACGGTGGCGGTGTTGCCGGAGGCTGAGGACATCGACATCGAGGTGCGCAATGAAGACATTCGCATCGACACCATGCGGGCGTCCGGTGCTGGCGGCCAGCACGTCAACACAACCGACTCGGCGGTTCGGATAACCCACGTTCCGACCGGCTTGGTAGTGGTGCGTTCAGAGAAATCCCAGCACCAGAACCGGGCCAGCGCCATGAAGGAGCTCAAGGCCCGCCTGTATGACATGGAGCGCCAGAAAGCCGACCAGGAACGCGCCGATGCGCGAAAGGGCCAGGTTGGTTCCGGCGACCGGTCCGAGCGCATCCGGACCTACAACTATCCGCAAGGCCGGGTCAGTGACCACCGGATCAACCTGACGCTCTACAAGCTTGACCAGATCATTGCCGGCGAAGGGCTCGATGAAGTAATCGACGCGCTGGTTGCTGATCACCAGGCGAAACTGCTGGCGGCAACCGGTGAAGAAGATGCCGCCTGAGACACCCGCCGGGCTATTGCGGCAGGGTGGAAACAGGCTTGTTGAGGCGGGCAACAGGGACAGCAGGCGTGACGCAAGGCTTTTGCTTCAGCATGCAACGGGATTGAGCCAGACGGATCTTGTTGCTGATCCTGACCGGGCGATTGGTGCTCACGAGGCAATGCTTTTTGCGGGTTTCATTGAACGTCGCGCTGCAGGCGAGCCTGTGTCGCGCATTATCGGCAAGCGTGATTTTTACGGGCGGCACTTTGAGGTGACGCCGGATGTGCTGGACCCGCGCGCAGACACCGAAACGCTGATTGACGCTGTGCTGCCGCTGGTTCGGGAACGCGAGGGTTGCAGCATTCTCGATATAGGCACGGGATCGGGTGCCATCATCGTTACCCTGCTGGCGGAGTTGCCTTCAGCCAGCGGCGTTGCGACAGACAAGAGTGAGGCGGCGCTGGCGGTTGCCCGGCGCAATGCGGTTTCGCATCAGGTTGACGGCCGGCTTGAGCTTTTGCAGACAGACTGGGCGAGCGGGTGCAGGGGACCTTTTGACCTGATCGTGTCCAATCCGCCCTACATTCCGGCTGCAGACATTGCTGGGCTTGATGTTGATGTGCGCGAGCATGATCCGATACTGGCGCTGGCTGGCGGAGACGATGGGCTTGATGCCTATCGGATGTTGCTGCCGCAGGCTCGCGAGTTGCTTTTGCCGCAGGGCCACGTGGCGGTGGAATTCGGCGCGGGCCAGCACAACGATGTTGTCGCGATTGCGTCTGCAGCCGGGCTGGTGCTGGCCGGCGAGGGCGGTGGACTTTTCAAAGACCTGGCCGGGCACATCAGATGTGCGGTATTCGCCCGTTCATAATGTTTTTGTCCATAGCAAGAATTTGCTTGGAATGGGTCGCACATAAGGTTATTTTCTCCTCAGTAGAGCCAGTCAAACAGGCATGCGGCACGTCCGCGTCGGGGAACTGGCTGCAAGGGGCGAAAACTCGCTGGCGCAAGCTGAACGCGCCGATCCAGCTAGAGCACTTCAAAATTCCGGACAGTCTGCCAGACGAACTGGGTCAGTGAAGTCTATCTGCTTGAGGTCACTATCGTTCACAGCGTTGTCGGGGCTGATCATCGCAGGCAATTGACAGCCGGACCTTGAGCTTCTTCCGGAAGCCTGGCCGGAAACGGCAGGTGTCTTGCCGGGCGATTGCCAGATTTTTGAAGTCGAACGAGTTGTTTAACAGACCAGGTGACGAAACTGCATGAGACAGGGACAGCATAACAAGAACAGGTCCAGAGGCCGTGGCGGTAGCCGTGGTGGCGGTGGTGGCGGCGGGCGGCAGTCCAATCCGCTCAACCGGGTCTATGAGAGCAACGGACCGGACGTGAAAGTTCGTGGAAATGCGCAAACGGTTGCCGACAAGTATCTGCAGCTGGCGCGCGATGCGGTTTCGTCCGGCGATAATGTAAACGCCGAGAACTATTTCCAGCACGCTGAACACTATCTGCGGATTGTTGCGGCTGCCCAGGCGTTCAATCAGCAGCAACAGCAACAGCAGCAGCAAGCCCAGCAGAATCAGCAACGCCAAAATGGCGCAGATGACGATGATGCGGACGGCGAAGACACGCCGGCATCGGGCTCTGATGAACAGCAGGCTGAAGCCGATGGCAACGGCAAGGATGACGGTGGCCGTGGCGAACGTGGTGGCCGGCGACAGCGCGGAGGAGATCAGAAGAAGCGCCGGACTGCTGCATCTGATGACTCGTCTGACGACAGCGCAGATGACTGGCAGTCGCAGGCGCCGGATTTCCTGCGCCGCGAAACGCCGGTTGAGACATCCGATGGTGACGCCGATGATGATCGCAAGTCTGGCGAGGAAGAAACCCGCCGTCCGCGTCGCACCCGCAAGCCCAAGGCCGAGGCAGTGGAAGAGACAGACACCTCTGAGGCTTCCGCCAGCGAGGACGCCAGCGCTGCCTGACCGGTAACCGGTCCAGCAAAATGACAAAGCGGGTCAGACGATGGAAATCGTCTGGCCCGTTTCAATGTGCGTATCGTTGAGTGCGGATACGTAGACACCGAAGTCTTCGTGCGTGAAGGCGGATGCCAGTAACCGTGGCAGGTTGATGTCGCGCACAGCTGTTTCAGGATTAACGCTGGTGGCAGCGCAGCGGGTAATGCGCTCGGCGACACGGAAGACGGGCGAGCCATCAATGGCGATCTTCTTGCTGAGCCAGCTGAATTCTTCCCAGGGATCAGCGCCATCGATGATGATGTTGGCGCGAAACCGCGCCGGCGCCACGGGCTTGCCAGCAACTCGCTCAACCTCGCGCAGGGTGGCCAGGTTGATCAGCGAGATGTAGCGGGCCGGGACATCTGCAAAGTGGTGCCCCGAAGCATGGCAAATGCGCGGGCTGCCACGCAAATCCGATCCCATGAAGCCTGCAATGAACTGCTCGATCAGCTGGCGGCCAATGGGGGTGTTGAGATCGCCACGCGCGACCTGCTTGCCGTTGCGGTGGATGGTGAGCAGGCAACCCTGTCGTGATGTATCGATCGAGGTTTCAAGCTCTGCCAGTTTCTCGTGGCTCATCAGCTGGGCAAAGGCAATCTTTGGCATCCACGCCGGATTGGCCGGGTCAAACTTCTTCGCACCTGCCTCGATTGCCCAAGCCCGGTCGCCCGGAAAAACATTGCCCCCGGTGATGGCAATCGAGGGATGCGCCATGCCGGACAGGCCCTTGACCGGCCAGGTATGCAGGGAATCAATCTTGATGCTCATGCGCCACCGCCAATTGACCAATGTCAGTGATCTTGTTCACCGGAAACGCCACACTATATGAAGTCAGACAAAGGTTGTCCGCCGGTCCGGCGGCGTTGTGCCCGCTTTTTACAAGGGGTCTAGCGTGCCGGTTCCAGGGCAACTGCATGAACTGAAATCCACGACCGGATGTCCACTATAGCAGTGCTGCACAAGCGGGCTGCGAGAACGGGACAGTCGAAAAGGAGTTTGGATATGGATTTTGAAAAGTATACCGAACGGGCCAAGGGCTTTGTTCAGGCAGCCCAGAATCTCGCGCTTCGCGAAGGCCATCAGCAGTTTTCACCAGAGCACATTCTGAAGGTCTTGCTCGACGATGATCAGGGGCTTGCTGCCGGGTTGATCAAGTCGGCAGGTGGTGATGCGAAAGCCGCCATGGCAGACAACACGGCCAGGCTGGCAAAGTTTCCCAAGGTTGAAGGCAGTGGCGCCGGCAAGCTTTATCTTGCGCCGGAAACGGCTCGTGTGTTCGAGGCGGCACAGCAGATCTCGACGAAGGCAGGCGACAGTTTTGTGACGGCCGAACGGCTGTTGCAGGCGCTTTCAGTCGAAAAATCGGGTGCGCAGGATGCGCTTAAGGCCGGCAACGTAACCCCGACCGGTCTCAACAAGGCCATTGATGAGTTGCGCAAGGGCCGCACGGCTGACTCAGCGTCTGCCGAGGAAGGCTATGACGCGCTGAAGCGGTTTGCCCGTGACCTTACAGAGGCCGCGCGAGACGGCAAGCTGGACCCGGTGATCGGCCGCGATGAAGAAATCCGCCGCACGGTTCAGGTGCTGTCGCGGCGCACCAAGAATAACCCTGTGCTGATTGGTGAGCCTGGCGTTGGCAAGACGGCAATCGCGGAAGGATTGGCGCTTCGCATCATCAATGGCGATGTGCCGGAGAGCTTGCGCAACAAGCAGCTGATGGCGCTCGACATGGGGGCACTGATTGCCGGCGCGAAGTATCGCGGCGAGTTTGAAGAACGGCTGAAGTCCGTGCTGTCGGAAATTCAGTCGGCGGCTGGCGGGGTCATTCTGTTCATCGACGAAATGCACACGCTGGTCGGTGCGGGCAAGACGGATGGTGCGATGGATGCTTCGAACCTTCTCAAGCCTGCACTGGCGCGCGGCGAGCTGCACTGCATTGGCGCGACCACGCTGGACGAATATCGCAAGCACGTTGAGAAAGACGCCGCTCTCGCCCGCCGGTTCCAGCCGGTGTTCGTGTCGGAACCGACGGTGGAAGACACCGTGTCGATCCTGCGCGGGCTGAAGGAAAAGTATGAAATGCACCACGGTGTGCGCATCACCGATGCGGCACTGGTGGCAGCAGCCAACCTGTCGAACCGTTATATCACGGACCGTTTTCTGCCGGACAAGGCCATTGACCTGATGGACGAGGCAGCGTCGCGGCTGCGGATGCAGGTGGACTCCAAGCCTGAAGAGCTTGATGAACTCGACCGGCGCATTATCCAGATGAAGATTGAGGCAGAGGCGCTGAAGAAGGAAACCGATACAGCGTCCAAGGACCGCCTTGAGAAGCTTCAGAAGGAGTTGGCTGACCTTGAAGAGAAGTCGGATGCGCTGACCCAGACATGGCGGGCCGAGAAGGAAAAGCTCAACGCCGCCCAGAAGCTCAAGGAAGAGCTCGACCAGGCAAGGCTTGAGCTGGAGCGTGCCCAGCGCGGCGGCGACCTCGCCAAGGCGGGTGAACTGGCCTATGGCAAGATTCCGCAGCTGGAAACCCAGCTGAAAGAAACCGAAGCGGTCTGCAAGCCGGCCAATCCGATGATGGAAGAGGCCGTCACCGACAGCCACGTGGCACAGGTCGTGTCGCGCTGGACCGGTATTCCGGTCGACAAGATGCTGGAAGGCGAGCGCGAGAAGCTGTTGTCGATGGAAGCCGCACTTGCCAAGCGCGTGGTCGGGCAGGCAGATGCGGTGCGTTCGGTTTCGACCGCCGTGCGGCGCGCGCGCGCAGGCTTGCAGGATCCGAACCGGCCGATCGGCTCGTTCATGGTCCTTGGCCCCACTGGCGTCGGCAAGACGGAACTGACCAAGGCACTTGCATCGTTCCTGTTCGATGATGAACAGGCCATGGTGCGTATCGACATGTCGGAATACATGGAGAAGCACTCGGTGGCCCGCCTGATCGGTGCACCTCCCGGCTATGTCGGCTACGACGAAGGCGGGGCGTTGACCGAAGCGGTACGCCGGCGGCCCTACCAGGTTGTGCTGTTCGACGAGATCGAGAAGGCGCACCCGGATGTGTTCAACGTGCTGTTGCAGGTGCTGGACGATGGCAGGCTGACTGACGGCCAGGGCCGTACGGTGGACTTCCGCAATACGCTCATCATCATGACCTCGAACATCGGGGCTGAGTATCTCGTGGCGCTGAAGGAAGACGAGCCGGCAGAGGCTGCCCGCGGGCAGGTCATGGATATGGTCAAGGGTCACTTCCGGCCGGAGTTCCTCAACCGGCTCGACGAGATCATCCTGTTCCATCGCCTCAAGCGCGAGAACATGGGTGCCATCGTTGATATCCAGCTTGGCCGTCTGTCGAAGCTGCTGGAAGATCGCAAGATCACGCTGGACCTGACAGACAAGGCGCGCGATCTGCTGGCCAGCGAAGGCTATGATCCGGCCTATGGTGCCCGTCCGCTCAAGCGGGTGATCCAGAAGATGGTTCAGGATCCGCTGGCGGAAGCCATTCTGGAAGGGTCGATCCACGACGGTGAAACCGTCAAGGTGGATGCCGGCAAGACCGGGCTGACTTTCAATGGCAAGGAAACCAACAGCGGCGCAGGGCTGTACGTGCCGCCGAGCTCCGGTGAAAGCGACCAGCCGGTCGTGCACTGAACCGCCGAAACGCAAAAAGTGAACCGGCCGGGCCCGCATGGCCTGGTCGGTTTTTTGTTGCCGATGATCACGCCACGGCTACCATGTGAGGCCATGAGCTATCTTCTTGGCCCGTCTCTCAGGCAGCGTATCGCCGACAATCTGGAGCAGTTCCACCGCCAGCCGGCAGATGATCCGGCCTTGCGCCGGGCGGGCGTTGCGGTGCTGGTCAGCGGTGAAGCAGATGGCGGGCCTGCCGATACCGTGGTGACCTTGCGCGCATCGCGGCTCAACCGGCATTCGGGTCAGTTTGCCTTGCCGGGTGGCAGGCTGGACGATGGTGAAACCGCCATCCAGGCCGCCTTGCGGGAGACCCATGAAGAGATCGGCTTGAGTCTCGGTGAAGACGCTGTGCTTGGTATGCTGGACGATATGGTCACGCGATCCGGCTTTGCAATAACACCGGTTGTGGTGTGGGCAGGTGTGGTGAGCAAGTTTGTTCCCGATCCGGGTGAGGTGGCGGAAGTATTCCGCATTCCACTCAGCGAGCTGGATGGCCCCGATGTGCCGTCAATCGTGTCAGACCGTGACAGTGGCAAACCGGTCATGTCGGCGGTGTTTCCCACAGTTGGCTATCGCATGTTCGCGCCCACAGCGGCGATGATCTATCAGTTCCGTGAGGTTGGCCTGCATGGCCGTGCCACGCGGGTTGCCGGCATGGGGCAGCCGGAGTTTACGAGAGGGTGATGATGCGCGCGCTTATGGTTGCAACGTGTCTGGTACTGGCGTGGTTGTTGCCGCCCGCGATTGCCGGCGCACAGGATGCGCATGGCGTGATGACGGCACGTGTGTCGGTCGTGTCGGTGTTGCCCGTGTGGCCCGGCCGGCCGCCCAATGCAGCCGAGCCTGAAGGCTCTGGCGTGGTGGTGGGCGATGGTACACGGGTGATCACTGCAGATCATGTTCTCGGACCGGGTGACGGCGCGGCCCAGGTGCTGGTGCGCGACAGCGACGGGGTGATCCATCCGGCCCGGGTGCTTGCGCGCAACAGGCTTACCGACATTGCAGTTCTGGCGCTGGAAACACCACTGACGGCAGCCGCATGGCGGGCAGGGCCGGTGGGACCTGGCCTGCCGGTCTGTGCCATCGGCAATGCGTTTGGTCTGGGCCTGTCGATCACATGTGGCCGTGTGTCTGCAACCCATCGCGCCGGTGTCGGTTTCAATGGGGTGGAGGATTTCATCCAGACGGACGCAGCGGTCAATCCGGGCATGTCTGGCGGGGCGCTGGTTGATGAGGACGGTGCGCTGGTCGGCATGTTGTCTGCCATTTTCACCAAACAGTCCGATGCCAATATAGGCATCAATTTCGCAGTGCATCTGGGTCTCATTCATGCCGTGCGCAGTGCGGCTGAGGCAGGGGCACCGTTTTTGCCGTTCAAGACCGGTGTGCTGGCTCGCCCGGTTCCGCAGAAAGGCGAGGCCGGGCGCGAGGGGCTGCTGGTGGCGAGGCTGGTGGAAGGCAGTGCGGGTGCGCAATCGGGTTTGAAGGCTGGCGACGTGATCTATTCAGCCGGAGGGCGGCGCATCCGGAAAGTGGCTGACTGGGTTTCCGTGATGGCGCAGGTCGGGCCTGGGGATGAGGTTTCGGTCAGCGGCAGCCGCGGCTCAAGCCCTATTGAGGTTACACTCAAGCGACCAGAGTGATTTTGCGGCCCTTTGCGAGTCCGGTTACGCGGCGCCGGCGGTCTGGACGCAGGGTAGTTCGTATTGCCACTGGATAGCGTTGCCCCATTCGATGAACTGGTCGATGGGCAGAGGGCGTGACATCAGATATCCCTGCGCCAGGGATGCGCCGCAGGCCCGCATCAGGTTCCACAGCTTTTCGTCTTCCACACCTTCAGCGACCGTCGGCATCGATAGTTCGCGAGCAAGCCTGATGGCGGTTTCAACGCCTGCCATGGAGAAGCTGTCTTCAAGTGCCTTGCGCACAAATGACTGGTCGATCTTGAGTTTCGAGAATGGCATTCGGGCCAACCGGTCAAGGTTTGAGTAGCCGGTGCCATAGTCGTCAACGGCCACGGCGAAGCCTTTCAGACGAAGCCGTACGAGCACTTCGAGGATCTGCCGGCTTGCATCGAACGCCGTAGTCTCAGTGATTTCCAGCGTAATCTGTGAGGGTGAAATGCCCCAGGTGTCACAAATGTCTTTCAACTCGTCTGGCAGTGACGTCCGTTCCAGCAGCTTGGGATCCCAGTTGATCGCCATGTTGAGGTTTGGCTGAATGGTATTCAGCCGCTGGATGTCTCGCAAAATGGCCTGGAACAGGTTTCGCGTGAGGGGTTCAAGGAGGCCGTTTTGCTCAGCGACTTCAATGAAGGCAAATGGCGAGATGATCGAGCCGTCTTCGCCCTTTATCCGCGCCAGTGCCTCGGCGCCGGCAATGGTGCCGGAATGGAGTTCAACGATTGGCTGATAGAACGGAATCACGCGATCTTCATTCAGGGCCTTGCGCAGTTCATCCACGGTGAGCTGGTTGAATACACCACCAGCCGGCCGTACCCGGGCGTGACCATCCCTTGCAGTCTTGAGAAACCTGTCGAGGGTTTGGCGGTCGAGTGGCTTACGGCCAACTCCGGCGGGGCGCATCCCATAGCTTTGGGCGATGTTCAGTGCGGTGCGGCCCAGCGTGGGGTGTTGCGAGGTAATGACGCCGAACCAGCCGGCAAAGCCTTCACCATGCAGCGCGGCGATCAGCTCGATGCCATCCACTTCCGGCATGGAAATATCGCAAACGATGAGGTCGTAAGCGTGTTGACTGGCCGCGAACAGCTCCAGTGCCTGACGGCCATTGCTGGCCATATCGCAGACAGACACTCCATTGGTCAGAAAGTGTGCCCGCGCAATTGACGGCACCAACGGATCATTATCCACCACTAGAACGCGTTCAGGGAACATCCCGCTTCGATCTCCACCATTTCGTGGGGGATACCATGGGCGGCAACACCTTAAAAAAGCTGAAATATTCTCTACACGTCGCGTGGGTGGTTAACGCTGCAGATGGATAGCTAGACCCGCTAAAGGCGAACAGCCCTGAAACTGGTCAGTTGGACGAGCCGCTGGCCTGGGCGATCTGAACCGATGCAGGCGCATCTTTCATCATCGCCATCAACTTGTTCTTGTACTGCTTGAAGCGAGCAAGATCCTTGCCCTTGAGGCGAACCTTGGTTGCCATCTGTACCCGTTTGGGGTTGATGGGGCGGCCCTTGCGGCGCACTTCGTAGTGAAGGTGGGGTCCGGTGGACCGTCCGGTTGAGCCGACGTAACCGATTACCTGACCCTGACGAACCCGCTGGCCCTTCTTGAGACGCGCGGTCTTGCTCATGTGGGCATACAAGGTGGAGTATCTGTCGTTGTGCTTGATCACGACGGTGCGGCCGTAGGCGCCGCGCCAGCCGGCATGTTCCACAACACCGTCGCCAGCTGCCTTGATGGGCGTGCCGCGCGGCGCTCCGAAATCCATGCCTGTGTGCAGCTTGTTGTAGCCCAGCAGCGGGTGGCGGCGCATGCCGAAGCCGGATGTGATGCGGGCACCTGAAATCGGTGTGCGCATCAGTGATTTGGTCGCGCCCTCGCCGTTCTCGTTATAGTAGGCGGTGCGTCCCTGGGAATCCGTGAACCGGTAATAGATGTGATCGCGGCCCGACGTGCGCAGTCTGGCGTAGTGCAGGACCTTTCGCTTGGTCGATGAGCCGGTCAGCGGGTTGCCGTAGAACAACTCCAGCGTATCCCCGACCCTGATCTGGCGCTGAAGGTCGATCTCATAGCCCAGAACCTTCATTGCGGCATTGGTGATGTGTGTTGGAACGCCGTTGTCCTTGGCGGTGGCATAGACCGAGGACGTGATCTTGGCCTTGGCGCGCAGGTGCGGCGCATTGGCAAGCCGGTTGCGCGGCTTGGCCTGCTTGCCGTCGATCATTGCAATGTAGCGGCCATCATCATCTGATTCGACGATGATCTCCTCGCCTCCCGGCGGCGTGAAGGACACGCGAACCGGTGCGATGACTTCCTTGCCGTAGAAGTCCTGCTCGCGGTCGAGAGTGACAGTGTAGGTTTGTCCCACGCGAACAAGGCGGCCGGGGTAGACCGGCTCGATGGCGCTTGCGACCGCGTGAGCGCTTTCTGCCGTGACGCCCAGCTCGACGAGGCGCTGGATGAGCGTTTCGCCCTGGCGCAGCACAACCTGCTCATCCACCGGTTCAGGCGGCAGTGTCTTCTGGACACTGGTTGAGCGGCTTGCATCACCCAGCGATGCCAGTTCTATGGTGTTTTCAACGACCGTGGGCTCAGTGTAGGCCAATGCATCGTTTGCAGGCGCGGGATAGTTGCCTTCAGCCTGCGTCTCATCAACGCCGGCCGTGACGGAGCCGCCATTGATGTAAGCGACCGACATGGTCTGCATCGGATTGGCCGACACGACCTTAGCGATCTCGCCGTTGAAATTGCCCTTGCTGGACGAAACCGTACCGATGCTGGCGGTCTTCAGTCCGACGATCTGGTTTTTGGATGATCCTGCCGGAATAGCGCCTGAATCATCCTGTGTTCCGGCATCTGCTGCCAGTGAAGGTTCGTTGCCGCTGTTGCCGGATGCCGATATCAGGACGCCAATCGCGGCCGAACCTGCAACAAGTGCCACTGCGAGGCAGGCGACAATGCGATGGTTGATGGCCGGGCGCTTTTGAATCGAGAAGAAGTCCTGCTGGGCGCTGGAAAGCTCGTCAACGCTGAGCCGTCGCGCCTGATCAGTCAGGGAATCGGGGCGGCGGGCGCGAAACCTGTCAACAATTGCTTTCAACCCGCAACCTCTAGCCTGTCGATTGACGGCCGGTGGTGAGATTCTCACCGAAACGACGACCAGACAATCTCTCTCCTGCGCCTACGTGACCCGATGCCTGCGTAAACGCCAGCGACCGGATCCGACATGCGAAAGCAGAGACGGCTAAGACTGTCTCCACCCTCTGTTCCCCTGACCGCTGGCGATCACCAGCAGCCCTGCAAGCCGAGTAGCTTGCTTGCTCGCGAGACATTGCCCGCGACGTGTGGCCATGTCAACCGCCCAGACGACGCAGTCATGGCCAAATACCGTTCCGTCACAATGGGTTGGCAGGCCATTCAGACGCCATGGAAATGCCTCTGATCAGCCTCGGTGACGGTGTCCACGATGGATGATTATGGTTTATCGGAGGTTAATTTTAACACAACACGGAACATTTGCAGCACATGCCACTTTTCTGCCACAACCGCGTCATGCTGAGGTCAATTTGAGTGAGGGCAAATTGAGCAAGGCGGCAAGGATTGCGGGCCTCTCAAGCCGTGGCACTGCTTATTGCACACTGCGAAAGTCGTAAAATTTTTTTTCAATCTTCTGGCCGGGCATGGTCTGTGCGGCAAAGTCGGTCCGATGCCGGTGGCGATTCGAGCTGCTACCCAATCCACCCATGGCTGACGCGCGGCGGGCCTGGAATACCGGGATGATCTGGTGTGTCCAGCCATGGGGTGAACGCGGTAGCGCGGACGGGGAATATTTGACGGCAGAGTTGAGTCGCCTGCTCAATCTCCGACAGGATGCAGCGAACCACTGTCGCGCCGGACTATCTCGATTGCCGTGTTTCGATTGTGCTTGGGTGAGGCCGCCCGGCAAACGCCAGGAGGCGCTGGCGGCGTCAATTGTTGACGGGTGCTGGAGGGTGGTCAGAGCGGTCGAAACCTATCAATTCCATACAACAAATGGATCAATAAAGCAAAATTATCTCTCTTGTATCACTAAAATATTCAATATGGGTGCGTGGACGGGCTGTCTGCGGCAAGGTTGAGTTGGTCGGATATGGGGTGTCGGCAGGCCTGACTTGAGTGCGGGTGCCGGCATCTGCGCAGGTGCTGACGTGCGGCAGCGTTGAACCGGGTCATTTCTGCCCTATATAATAAAGTAATCGCCCGTACCGGCTTCATGGCTGCCGGAGTGCGCCAGGCGACTGCAGTAATCTTGCCGGATTGCTGGCAAACGTCGCCGGCTCGTGTGGCAACCGCCAAAAAATCTTTCGAGATGGCTGGTGATGTTGATGTGGATGTTTTTATGCATCGTGGCCCGATCGGGCTAAAACGGGCATTCTGCGGCCGTTTTTAAACGATTTTCCTGCGCCAAAAACTTTTACGAATTTTTTGCGACAAGGCGCTTGACAGCCGGGTGGGAAGGCTCATATAACCCCCATCACTGAAGGGCGAGCACCACTCGTTGGTGAGCGACCTTTCGCGTCTCCTGAGACTGAAAGCAGCCAAACGGCTTCTAAGCAAGCCGCAGAGTCCTGCCGCCGGTTTTCAGGGTGGAGGCCCAAAAGGCTTCCCGGCTCTTTGACATTGTTGAACAGAGAAAGAGAAACGCAGGCGGCGCGTGTCCTGGCGGTTTCGCGGTGAAGCAATTCGTCCTGATCAAAGGCGGGTTGTGGAGCGGAACAACAGAAACGCTAGAGCCTTGCGTTTAGAGAAGCCAAGCTTTGATCGGCCAAGCAATTGGTCGTGATAAAACATGGTAACTCGTCAATTACGCAAACGCAGAAAATGAACAGTCGACGAGCAATCGTTGTCTGAGCAAAACGTTTCAAACTTGAGAGTTTGATCCTGGCTCAGAACGAACGCTGGCGGCAGGCCTAACACATGCAAGTC